>JAGLYE010000050.1 GCA_023132505.1 Bacteroidales bacterium
GCCGAAAGCCTGTGTGATTCCATTGCAATCATCGATCATGGGAAAATGATCATTAATGGAAAAACCAAAGAGATCATCAAAGGCAAAGAAAAATATACCGACCTGGAAAGTGTATTTCTGCACCTGACAGGTAGTAGGATAAGAGACTGAGAAATGCATAAACTGGGTACATCTATCATGAAAGAGGTCCTCATCCTGATCAGAGATCTGGGGGGTTTAGCCATTATTTTTATCATGCCCATGGTGCTGGTCTTCGTCATGGCCCTGATACAGGACAGCACATTCCGCAAAATGGACGAGACCTGCTTGTCAGTCCTTTTTATTGATGAGGACCGGGATTCAGTTGGCCTGGCCATTGAGCAGGGATTGATCAACTCCGATATGATAGTGCTTGAAAAGACCTACGATGGACAAACACTTGACCGGGAAACGATGGTTTACCTGGTTAGTGAAGGAAAATACCAGGTCGGTATTATCGTGCCTGGCAAGTCCACCGAAAAACTCAGGAAGAAAGCTGTTTACCTTGTTGACAAAGCCCTTGAAGATGAGGATCTCCCTTTAAACAAACCCGATGCTGAACCTTCAACTATAATCATCTATTTTGATCCGGTTATTAAACATTCTTTTCGGGAAACCGTGCGAATGGCACTTGGAAAGCTGACTTATGGCATTGAGTCGGGTATGGTGTTCAAATTGTTTTCAGAAAGAGTTTCGGATCTTCTCGAAATAGAGGCCACTATGGAGTATGATCCTAGTGGGGTTATTCAGCTGGAAGAAAGAAATGCTGTGAATGTACACACAGAGATAATTCCGAATTCAGTTCAGCACAATGTGCCTGCCTGGGCAGTTTTTGCCATGTTTTTCATTCTGATCCCGCTTACAGCAAATATAATAAAGGAGAGGAACAGCGGCAGCATGCTGCGTATCCGGCTGATGCCCGGCTCCTATTGGGTAACTATCATGGCAAAGATCATTGTTTATCTGTTCATCAGCAGCATACAATTTGTTCTGATGTTGCTCGTCGGAATCTTCATCCTTCCGCTTTTTGGCTTGCCATTGTTAGAATTGGGAAACCATATTTTTGCCATTATCATTATGGTAATCGCAACCGGTCTGGCAGCAACCGGTTACGGGCTTGCATTGGGCTCTGTCGCCAATACTCCTGAACAAGCTGCTGCCTTTGGATCTGTTTCTGTTATTATCTTTGCTGCCCTGGGAGGAATATGGGTGCCTGTTTTTGTCATGCCCCCGATGATGCAAAATTTTAGTATTATCTCCCCACTCAACTGGGGTCTGGAAGGTTTCTATACGATCTTTCTGCGTAATGGGGGGGTCTTTGATATATTGCCCTGGGCTGCTTTGCTAACTGCTTTCTGCCTCATTTGCATGGCTGTAGCATTTTATTTTTTAAGGCTTAAAAAGAATTAGTTTTTCAGGGATGTCCTCCCTGGTAGGGATGATATCCCATTTCATTATATAATCCTTCAAAAATTTCCTATTTTAGCAATGTTATGAAAACGGTATTTGCCGGCGCAGAAAATATCATTTCCTCACTTGGGTTTAACACTGATGAAAACATCAGAAATATCCTGAATGGGAATACCGGCATTGCCATTGACAGCAATGGCATTTATTCGCCACTGCCACTGCCACTTTCAAAAGTTGATTATTCACAACTCGAAAGCCTGTTTAAGGATGTTATCCCTACCAATGAGCAAAGGCAATTTACCCGGCTTGAAAAAATGTTCATCCTTTCCATTACAGATGCGCTAAAACAAAGCAAGCTTAACATCAGTTCCGCTGATACCCTGATCATCATCACCACGACAAAGGGCAATATTGACCTGCTGGACCCCGTCTTACAGGAAAGTTTTGGGAAGCAACGAGTTTATTTACATGAGATGGCAAAGGTGGTAACCGCTTATTTCAATAATCCCAACCCGGCCATGATCGTTTCCAATGCATGTATTTCCGGGATACTGGGTATTGTTTATGGCGAACGCCTGATCAGATCAGGAAAGTTCAGGAATGTGCTTGTAAGTGGAGGGGACCTGATGTCGGAATTCATTGTTTCCGGTTTTCAATCTTTTCAGTCATTGAGTGAAAAGGCCTGCAGGCCTTTTGATAAAAGCCGTGATGGCTTAACCATTGGGGAAGGTTGCGGAACGATCATCATGTCATCAGACCCTGCATTATTTATTGAAACACCTATTAAGGTCATGGGGGGGGCAGGCAGCAATGATGCCAACCATATCTCCGGACCCTCCAGAACAGGTGAAGGCCTTTTTCTTGCCATTGAGCAAGCCATGAAACTTTCAGGGATCGTTCCGGATATGATAGATACTATTTCGGCACATGGTACTGCAACTGATTATAATGATGAAATGGAAGCCAGGGCCTTCAGCAGGGCTGGCCTGGAGAATATTCCTGTTAACAGCTATAAAGGATACATCGGCCATACCCTGGGTGCTGCCGGCGTGATCGAAACCGCCATCTCCCTGCAATCAATGAGAAAGAATACACTTTTTCGCAGTGCAGGCTATGAACAACATGGGGTGTCGAAAAATATAAATGTGATCCGAAAAAACAAGGAAAAAGAGATCACCACCTGCCTCAAAACAGGCTCAGGGTTTGGGGGTAGCAATGCTGCGGTGGTTTTTCAAAAGATATAAAAATGTCATTGGTCATAAAGAAATATTGTTCTATTGTTACTGATCGCATCAATGTAGATGGCAGGACTGTTTTTACCCCCGATAACCAGGATGGTTTTAAGAAATTTGCCAGGGCAGCATACAGGCATTTCCAAACTGACTATCCAAAATTTTTCAAGATGGACAGCCTCAGCAAGCTGGGATTTCTGTCTGTTGAGGTTTTATTAAAGGGAGAAAACGTCCTCAGTAAGCACTCAATAGAAAAAACCGGTCTTATTCTTACAAATGCCAGCTCTTCGCTTGAGATAGACGAAAAACACTGGGATACCATACGTGATCGCGGGCAGTATTTTCCCAGTCCATCCAATTTTGTGTATACCCTGCCCAATATTATGGCCGGGGAAGCAGCCATCAGGCATGAATTCCGCGGGGAGAATACAGTATTAATCAGCAAGGCTTTTAATGCAGAATTGATCTTCAATACCGCCGATCTGGCATTTAAAACAGGGGCACTGGAATGCTGCATTTGCGGATGGGTGGAACAATACGGGAACAAATATGAATCACTCTTGTTTTTAGTTGAGCGATCAGAGCATGAAAATGAAGAAGGAAAATCAGAAGAAGATGTTATCTTTGAACCTTCAATTCTCTTGAAAATATATAAACGAGAACGAGCATGGAAGAATTAATTCAAAAGCTAAAAGTAGAAATCATTGAGGTGTTGAACCTGGAAGAGATGGAACCGGAAGATATCGATAGTGATGATCCCCTGTTTGGTGAAGGCCTTGGCCTGGATTCTATTGATGCTCTTGAGCTTATTGTACTTCTGGAAAAAAACTACGGGATAAGGATCGAGGATCCAAAAGACGGCCGCAAGATCTTCTTTTCGGTCAGAACCATGGCTGAATATATCACCGAAAATCAAAAATAATTACATGAGCAGGGTTGTGGTTACTGGCATGGGGATAATTACCGCTATTGGGAACAATGTAGCGGAAAACCTTGAATCCCTTAAAAACCGCAAGCACGGTGTCGGGCCAATTCTATACCTGGAAACTTCTCATAAAGGGGAAATCCCCGCCGCAGAAATAAAGTTCAGCAATGCAGAGCTGGCTTCTATGTCCGGCATTGATAAATCCGAATTATATACACGTACTGCATTGCTGGGCCTGATCGCAGCACAAGAGGCATTTGATTCCGGCATCGGGAAATACGGCATTTCTGATACTAAGAGAACTGCACTTATTTCTTCCACCACTGTGGGAGGGATGGATAAGACTGAAAAATATTACCGGGATTACCTTAATAATGATAAGTATTCGCATTTTGTGCATACACATAATTGCAGCGACAGCTCAATGAAGATATGCGACCATCTGGGGCTGCGACATAAAAACATAACCATCAGCACAGCTTGTTCATCTTCGCTGAATGCCATATCGTTCGGAGCCAGGCTGATCAAACACGGCCTGGCCGACAGGGTGATCGCAGGCGGCACGGATGCACTGACGAAATTCACCCTGAACGGCTTTAACACCCTCATGATCCTCGACAAAGAACATTGCCGTCCGATGGATGCCAGCCGTACCGGTCTTAACCTTGGTGAAGGGGCGGCATACATTGTACTTGAAGCAGAAGAAGAAGCCCGTAATCATGGGAAAGATATATTATGCGAGCTAAAGGGTTATGCTAATGCCAACGACGCTTATCACCAAACAGCCAGCTCTCCTGATGGCTATGGGCCTTATCTGTCCATGAAAGGGGCACTGGATATGAGTGGCCTGGAACCTTCACAAATCAGTTATATCAATGCCCACGGAACAGGCACCGATAATAATGATCTGACCGAAGGCCTGGCTATAGACAGGATATTCGGACCTGACATCCCCCCTGTATCCTCTACAAAACCATATACCGGGCATACCCTTGCTGCTGCCGGAGTGGTGGATACCATCTTTTCAATCCTGGCCATCAGAGAACAATTGCTTTTCCCAAACCTGAACTTCAGACAAAGGATAGAGGAAATAAGTTTTGAACCCATCAAGGAATTAAAGCCGGCTAAAATCGACCATGTCATTACCAATTCATTTGGTTTCGGCGGGAATGATTCAAGCCTTGTTTTGTCAAAATATTAAAATGGAAGCATATATCAGGGGCATAGGGAATATTTCACCACAAAACAGCTGGGACAATGCTGATTTCCCGGGTGAGACAGTGTTGTACGATAACAACCGCCTGAAATGTATTGAGCCTGATTACAAGGAGTTCATCAAGCCCATACAGATGCGCCGCATGAGCCGTACACTTAAGATGGGGGTGGCGGCAGCAGGCAAGTGCCTGCGCGATGCAAAAGTAGAAATGCCTGATGCCATTATTGTCGGGACCGGGCTGGGGATGATGCAAGACACCGAAAAGTTCCTCACTGCCATCATCGATAATGATGAGAAATTCCTTACTCCTACTTCTTTCATACAGTCAACACACAACACGGTTGGTGCACATATCGCAGTTATGCTGAAATGCAATAAGTATAATCTTACTTATGTGCATGATAGTATTTCTTTTGAAGAGGCATTGCTCGACAGTCTGATCCGCATCAAAGAAGATCACTCTGAAAAGATATTGCTTGCAGGGATCGATGAACTGACTGACGACTATTTTACAATTGCAAATAATGTAGGCTTCTGGAAAAAAGATATTAATGGAAATACCGACCTGCTTAATCATAACAGTTCCGGCTCTATAGCCGGAGAAGGTGCTTCATTTTTTATTGTCAGTGGTGAAGAACAGCCCGACAATTATGCACGTTTTGCAGGAGTGGATATTTTTTACAAACCTACCTCGGATGATGAAACCGAAAACTTTATCAGGGAATTCATCAACTCCAGAGGACTGGAATTGCAAGATATTGACTTAGTGATCACCGGCATGAATGGGGATATGGTTGGGGATAATGTTTACAAGAGAATGCAGAAACGCCTGTTTGACAAAACTCCCACGGCTTATTATAAACACCTTTGCGGGGAATATTATACGTCATCTGCTTTTGCTGCATGGCTCGGCGTCATGATACTGAAAACCCAACGTTATCCTGATGACATATTCATAAATGATCATAAGCCATCAGGGCCTGTTAACAATATCCTGATCTATAACCAGAATAACAATACCAACCACGCATTAACCCTTCTTTCGGCATGTTAGCTTACAAAAATGTGGTTCTGCTGCTGCTGGCCTGCTCGCTTATCATCATTTTGCTGGCCTGGGCATTTGCCTTTCTGAATATTTGGCTGGTGCTTGCTTTGATCCTGCTTGACATTGGGTGTTTGATCGGAGGCTCATTTTATGTTTGCTCCGGCCTGTACCTGCATGCACATTGCAAAGGGGATACTGATAAAAAGCAAATTGCCATTACCTTCGATGATGGCCCGCATGCAGATATCACCCCAAAAGTTCTGGATATACTTAAACTACATGATATCAAAGCGGGTTTCTTCCTCATTGGCAAAAACACTGAAAAGAACCCCGAAATTGTGAAACGTATGCTGGATGAGGGCCATCTTATCGGGAACCATTCCTGGTCGCATAGCAATTTCTTTGGCTTTTGGTGTACAAAAAAAGTCGTAGCAAGTCTCCGCAAAAATGAAGATTTTATCGAAGGTATTAGCGGAAAAAGAACCAATCTGTTCAGACCGCCTTTTGGTGTGACCAACCCAAATATTGCAAGGGCTGCACGATTATTGGATTACGCTGTAACAGGATGGAGTATCCGTTCACTTGATACCATGGGTAAAAGCAACGAAAAAATCATAATAAGGGTAGTGAAGCGTCTTAAACCCGGAAGTGTGATCTTGTTCCACGACAATCACGAAGGGATCATTCCTATTTTAGAAAGCGTGATCAAAATAGCTGTTGCTGAGGGATATACATTCATTTCACCCGATAAATTACTGAATATAGAAGCATATAAATAAATGAAGCTGATCATATCAATTTTATTATTGTTATTCCATTTTATCCTTCCCCAGGGAGCGGGAGAATTAACAATTAAGGTGAGCAACATCGATCCCATTAAGGGTGAAGTATATATTGCAGTGTATAATAACTCCAAAGATTATATGGATATTGATGCCGCTGCATTCCGGAAAATTGTGCCTGTAACGGCAGAAACGGAAACGATCGTCATAGGAGGTATTCAGGAGGGGGAATATGCTATAGCGGTATTTCAGGATATCAACGGAAATGGCGAGCTAGACACCAGGGGCGCCGGAATACCAAAGGAACCTTTCGGCTTTTCAAATGATGCCAGGGGGAAGTTTGGCCCGCCAAAGTATAAAAAAGCCCAATTCAGCTTTTCAGGCAACATGGAAATAAACATTAAACTGGTAAACAATGCAAATAAATAGGCCATATATTATCTTACAAATATTACTCCCTGCCCTGTTGATCATATTTTCGGGTACTGCTTATTCGCAGGATGATTATAACCCAATGAGTGATATTGATGAGTTTAGGCAGCGAATGATCGAATCATCAGAACAGACAGAAAACATTGCCAGCGATTTTGTGCAACTGAAGCATTTGAGCTTCCTGGAAGAAGATGTGGAAAGCAAGGGCATGTTTTATTTTCAGAAAGAAAACAAGCTTCGCTGGGAGTATACCGAACCGTATTTTTACCTGATTCTCTTCAACAAGGATACTATTCTTATACAAGATGAGAGCAGGACCAATATCTATGATGCTGCATCCGGGAGGATTTTCCACGAGATAAATAATATAATGCTCAGCATGGTGAACGGGACTATTCTCGAAAGCAATAATTTTGAATTTGAATATTTTGAAAATGCATCGGGTTATAAGCTTGAACTCACCCCCCTCGATGCCAACATGAAGGAATTTCTTATAAAAATCCGGCTCTTCATCAATAAGCAGGACTATTCGGTGGATGAGCTCTTTATGATAGAAAAATCCGGTGATTACACATATATCCGTTTTATCAACAAACGCTTGAATGAAAATATCCCGCAGCATATTTTTGATTTGCATTAGTATATTGCTACTGCTCCCATCTGGCTGTTACATGTCGCAGTATGGCAATAGTAGCAAGGTAGACATGCGTGGACCGGGCTACGATGAACTGCTGCCATTTCCCCCTGGATTTACCAAGGCATTATACAAGGCGCGACTTGAAGTGAACAGGCATGAATTTGGCGGGATGATGATGATCAAGGCTTTTGAAGACAATAGTTACAAAGTGGCATTTTTTAGTGAGCTGGGGTTGAATTTCTTTGATTTTGAACTGCGCCCTTCGGAAAATAAAAACCTCCTGCGCTTATATGTTAAAAATATTTACTCCCCCCTAAATAAAAATTTTCTCCTCAATAAATTCGAAAAATACTTCAGCATGCTGCTTGGCTCTGGACCCAATGGCCCGGAGCAAAAAACCTTCCTGAAAAAAGATGGCAGTATGGTGCTTGTACGGGTTAAATCATACAAAGGGAAGGATGCCTATTTGAGCAAGAATCTCATCGAACCATATAATGAAGTGGTGAATATCGGCGGCCTGCGCTGCAAGGACAGGATCACGATCACCCTCTCACCCAAAAAAACCAATTACAGCCCCGAAAGCATCCTTATTGAACAGCCGGGCTTTAGGTTGCGTTTTGGTCTTGAGCTTATAGAATAGGTGCGAGGTACGGGGGACGGGGGACGCGGTTAATAATTCCTCGTCCCCTGCAACCTTGTACCCTGCACCCTACACCCTGTACCCTGTACCCAACCCAACACCTAAAACCTCTATCTTTGCCCCATGAGCCTCCAATCTCTTTATACCATCAGTGAATTTAATGTTAAGGGGAACGAATTTTCAGCCATCATTACTTTTGATCCTTCCCATGAGATCTTCAGCGGCCATTTTCCGGAACAGCCTATCGTTCCAGGCGTTTGCCTGATCCATATTATCAAAGACATCGCAATTAGGATCGCAGAGCATGAAGTCGTGCTGAGCAATGGAAGCAACATTAAATTCCTTAGTGTGATCGATCCCCGTAAACATGCTAA
>JAGLYE010000051.1 GCA_023132505.1 Bacteroidales bacterium
AGTATCAAGTATCCAGCATCCAGCATCCAGCATCACTTTTCCCTGAAACCTTCGGCTATAATGTACCTCCTTTTTCTGAACCGCAGAACAACCTGTTGCATGATCATCTTATGAAAAAGCAGGCCTGCAATCCCAAGCAATCCAAGAATAGTGACCGCAGGGATCCTGTCAAGGAATAAGGCAAACAGGGCATATATCACCACAGGCAACAACAGCAATGGCAGCATGATAATAAATTGCGATGCCCCAACACCCTGATAATTAAAGGCAGCACCCCGGCTCAGGTCCATACGTTTTTTGTTATTGCTGCAGAAGATCAGGATCACGTGTGCACTAACGCCAATGTTCATCAGGAAACACATAGTGTTTATATACAGTATCTCCCATCCATAAAAAGCATACGGGAGGGTAACCACATACGAAAAGACTGCGGTTCCCAGCAAGATCATATATTTTGCCCTGAAATACTTATCAAAATCAATATTATTGGCCAGTATCGCATCAAAAAAACTGCTTTCCCAACCCAGGAAATAATTTCCAATACTCATTCCAACCCCACCGGTGATAAAGATGCCCACGAAGATCATCATTCCGCCCATATCCTGGTACATATCCTGAGGGTAGAAGAAAAATCCATACAACAGGAAAATGGGCATTAAGTAAAGCAAGGATTTCGACCGTTTGTTACGCCAGTATAGCTTCAGTTCGAATGCGATGAGTTCCCCTACCCTGCCCAGGCTTTTCAGGTAGGCGATCCCGGCGAGGGTATCCACCCTACGATGTTTCTTCATACTGATCTCCTCAATGTACATCCTCGACCTGAGGTATACAAAGTTCAACAGGTAAACCATGAATAACATAATAAGGGGTACCAGAAATGCCCAGGGCACTGTTATCAGGTAAAGGAAAAGCTTTGCAGAGATATGGGATATGGAATATACTCCCAGGGAATCAAGCAGAATGAACCCGATGACAACAAAACCGAAGACAGCCACGATCCAGGGACGAGAAAATATTTGTCGCTTTACATAAACGATAATAAAGTTATTGGTAAAAATGAGGAAGATGATCCCGAACAGCCATTGCAATGCTTGTGTGGTCGAATATTCCACAGAAACGGTTTTAACCGCCCAGGGTATCAGCACAAGCAAAGGAAGATAATTCAGAATGAACAGCTTCGACTTGGCCAGCATATAATTCACAATAACAGATTTCCTGACCGGCAGATGGAAATATGGCTGTGCCGCCATCACCGGCAGCGACTGCATCAGATAGCGCAGAATGAGGTCGATGGCAAAATAATAAAGTAAAACACTATTGAATATCTTAACGAGGTCCTGGCCGGGATATACCTCGGAGAGGATGGTCCTGAGCATCAGTCCCAGGCCAAGCAGCTCAAGCAGCATAAGCAAAATAAAAAATCCAAGAAAAATATTAATGGCCAGGCTTTTTTGCCAGAAGGACGATCGCCTTGCCTGCTTCCATTGATGACTAAGAAACCACCTAATAAGCATACACTGAATTTTGATCTGTGAAAATACAATAATTATGCTGCTTTTCACAAATCCCTGAGAGGCAAAAAAATACAAGCTACGGCTGAAAATCAAGCACTCAGGATTGTTTGATATTGGACACTCTGGTGTTCGTGGGCGGACAGGGAATGGTAGTGGGAGTTCGGAGTTCGAAGTTCGGAGTTTTCGAGATCCAGTATCCAGTATCCAGCATCCAGCATCCAGCATCCAGCATCCAGTATCCAGCATCCAGCATCCAGTATCTTATATTTGATTATTTTTGCACAACCATGCCGGCATACATCCTAGCATACTTCCAAAAACATAAATCGCTCATTGAAGAAAACCTCAATTTGTGCAATGACCCAGGTGATGTTGAAGCCATACATAACCTTCGTTTGAGCATTAAAAGAATACGGGTGGTAGGCAGGCTTGCCGACCTGCTCAGTAATAACACCTTTGATACTAAATCAACGTCAGGGGGTATTAGCAAACTTTTTAAGCGTGCCGGCAGGCTACGTGATGTGCAGGTTATCGGGCAATTACTTGTCGATTTTCAAAACAAGGACCTTGATCCTGTAATAGAAATGTTTACCCGGAGGGAAACAAAACAAAGACTGAAATTTGAACAGGCCCTGGCTGCCTTCAGGAAGGACACACTGGAGAATTATGAAGAGAATTTGGTTAATGTCTTGAACAGCACTTCTTCCAGGCAGGCCTTGATGGCCGGCCAAAAATTACTGTCTGCCCTCGAAATTGAGATCCATGAGCTTTTCCATGGAAGTACGCATGAGAAACGCTTACATGATATCCGTACACGACTGAAAGATATCAATTACCTGAACAACATCTTTGATGAACAACTCCCTGTACAGGAACAATTGCATATTTCGGTTGAAAGGCTCAGGGAACTCGGAGAACTTGCCGGTTCATGGCATGACCATCTCAACCTGGAAAAGAAGATTAGAAAATTTATCAGGAAAAGCCCTTCAGAAAAAAGCACAGGCTCCCTTTCAGATATTGTTGTTGAGCTTAAGCAAAAAAAGCAAGAACTTTACCAGGAGTATGTGTGTATTTTGATAAATGAGGTGAAAATCTGAGAAAGTAGGCAGTAGGCGGTAGGCGATAGGCAGTAGGCAGTTATGCCCTGCGTTCTTTCCTATATTTAATTTATTATCTTTAACTCCGGCAAATATCTGAATAAATCCCAATTCAACTACCGATGTTAAACAAACCTCCTAAGATCATAACACTAGCATTCGTCCTGCTGTTCATTATTCTGTTTTTTTATGGCATCATCGTAGCAAAGGGTTTTCTGAGCACCTTGATCCTGGGTATGATCTTCAGCTATCTCATTTTCCCCCTGGTGAATTTCCTTGAAAAGAAGGCACATTTTCCCCGCATCCTGGCCAACCTGGTCAGTATTCTCCTACTCATGGGAATCCTCACATTATTGATCTTCATCATGTACAAGAACGTTGGTATGATCATGCAGGATATGCCTGCACTGGTGGAAAAAGCACATCATAATATTGATCAGTTAGGGACTTTTATTGAAAGTACATTTGGTTATTCCGTTGAGTCACAGAATTTGATGATCCATGATTCTATCAATAACCTTTTTAATGTATCCAGCAATTTTACAAAATCCATATTCAAAGGCACCACCAGTACGATCTTTACCCTTGGCCTCATGCCGGTTTTCATGTTTTATATGCTTTATTACCGTGAGAAATTTTACAAATTCATCCTTATGTCTGTTCCTGCCGAAAAAGAGGAAGATGTTCGTAAGATTATCAGAAAGATCACTTTTGTCACACCCAGGTATATAGGTGGAGTTTTCACTGTAGTACTCATCCTCTCTATCCTTAATTCGTTCGGGCTATGGGTCGTAGGAGTAAAGTATGCTATTCTTTTCGGGATCATTTCAGCAATGTTCAACCTCATCCCTTATTTCGGAACCTGGATCGGGGCCAGTATCCCCTTCATGTTTGCCCTGCTCACCGGCGACACACCTCATCTTGCCCTCGGGGTCATACTGCTTTTCGTGATCATACAGTTCCTTGAGAACAACATACTTACACCAAACATCACCGGCAGCTATGTCAACCTGAACCCACTGTTTACCATTTTGCTGATCATAATCGGGGGTACGGTTTGGGGTATTATCGGAATGTTTGTAGTCATTCCGGTGGCAGCCATGTTCAAAATCATTTTTGACCACTCAAAGACAATGAAGCCTCTCGCCTATTTGATGGGTGCTGATACGGAAAAACGAAAAAAGGCAGTCTGGCGGCAGAAACTCATCATAAAAAGCAAAAGAACTATTGGGAAGTTCTGATACCTTACCGAATAGATTATCTTTGAGGTATGCAAAAACGTCCGCGGACTTCTTCCGCCAAAGATTTCACGATCACCGCAAAAACCATCCTCGGTCTGGAAGAATTGCTGGCTGAAGAGATCAGCCAACAAGGGGGCACCAACATTGAAGTTATCCATAGGGGTGTACGTTTCACAGGCACACAGGAGATCCTGTACGCATGCAATTACAACTGTCGCACCGCACTGCGTTTCCTGAAACCCCTTTGGGAATTCTCTGCCGCCGACGACAGAGAATTATATAGTAAGTGCCTGAAATTGCCCTGGGACATGCTCATGGGCCTCGACAACACATTTGCCATCGATGGTGCCGTCTTCAATTCAGGCATCACCCATTCCATGTATGCCGCCCTTAAGACAAAAGATGCTATTGCCGATTCTTTCAGGGCAAAATATGCTAAGCGGCCATCCGTCGACACTGATGACCCTGATATTCGCTTTAATGTACACATCAACCGTAACCATTGTACCATATCCCTCGACAGCTCAGGCTCATCATTACACCTGCGGGGATATAAAATTGCTCCCGGAAGTGCGCCCCTCAGTGAGGTCCTTGCCACGGGTCTCATAATGCTAAGCGGCTGGGATAAAAAAAAGACTTTTGTTGATCCCATGTGTGGATCAGGCACACTTTTAACCGAAGCAGCCATGATGGCCAATGATATCCCGGCAGGGTATTATCGCAAATATTTCGGTTTTGAGAGATGGAAAGATTTTGATCCGGCATTATGGAGGGCCGTCAAAGAAAAATCAAAACCCAAAGAACAGGGATCATCTGCTAAAATCGTTGGGGGCGACTTATCGTCCCTTGCAATGCGGACATGCAGAAAGAATATCAGCAGTGCCGGGCTGGAGAAGTCAATCAGCCTGCATCCAAGCTCATTTGAAAAGCTCAAACGCCCCCCCGGCGAGGTACAGCTGCTCATGAATCCACCTTATGGGGAAAGGGTCAAATCTGATGATATCATCGGCTTATACCGTATGATCGGCGACACCCTGAAGCAAAACTATCAGGATACCGAAGCCTGGATCATCAGCGGAGACCTTACAGCCATGAAATTCATCGGCCTCCGCCCTTCAAAGAAGATCAGGATCTTTAATGGACCCATCGAATGCAGATTCATGAAATATGAGTTGTATGAGGGAAGCAGAAGGGGGATTGGCAGTATTAAGAAATAATTATCAAGTACTTAAAACAATTTTTTAATATAAAAATGAAAGAAATAAAAAAAATAGCAGTGCTCACCTCTGGCGGGGATTCTCCCGGTATGAATGCTGCCATCCGTGCTGTGGTGCGTACCGGGATCAATGAAGGTTATGAGATGGTGGGATCAATCCGTGGATACCATGGGCTGATAAGTGGTGAAATTGTGCCGCTGCACAGCCGTTCAGTTTCCAATATCATCCAGCGGGGCGGAACCATCCTTAAATCGGCTCGTTGTAAAGCTTTCTATGAGAAAGAAGAACGCAAAAAAGCATACGAAAAGATGCAAACTATAGGAATCGATGCTCTGGTGGTGATTGGCGGGGATGGAACCTTTACCGGCGCAAAATTATTTGGTAAGGAATATGGAATACCTATCGTCGGCCTGCCTGGAACCATTGATAATGACCTATACGGAACTGATTTCACCATCGGTTATGACACAGCCATTAACACTGTTATGGAAGCTGTTGACAAGCTCAGGGATACTGCTTACTCCCATGACCGTTTGTTTATTATTGAGGTAATGGGACGTGATGCCGGTTTTATCGCTCTGCGAAGCGGAATTGCTACCGGTGCTGAGATAATCCTGGTTCCTGAGAGCCCGACATACATTGACGAGATGCTGTATAAGCTTGAAAAAGACTGGAAAAAAAATAAGACATCAGGTATCATCATTGTATCAGAGGGAGATGATTCAGGCGGGGCAATGGAAGTGGAAAGGGAGATCAATGAGCACTTTCCGGATTTCGAGACCAGGGTTTCTATCCTCGGGCATATTCAAAGAGGCGGATCGCCTTCGGCCATGGACAGGGTGCTTGCCAGCACTCTTGGAAATGCAGCTATCATGACAATCAAAGATGGCGTAAGCGGTGTTATGCTTGGCATGGTAGATAATGAAGTTGAGTTGACTTCCTTCGAAAAATCGATAAAGCACCATCAGCATATCGACCTGGAACTGCTTGATATGGCACGTGTGCTGGCAATCTGATCCGTCAACATAATTTATATGCTTGAAGGCATGGAAAGAAAGACACTTTTCGTGGATGTAATGCTACCCCTTCCGGTGAAGGGCCTTTTCACCTATAGGGTACCTTTCGAATTGAATGATTTCATCATGCCCGGACAACGTGTTGCCATTCAGTTCGGGCGAAGAAAACTTTACACTGCCCTGGTCAGGAAAGTGCATGAAAATATCCCCAAAGCTTATGCTCCGAAATACATTCTTTCCATTTTGGATGAGCTTCCGATCGTGAATGACATCCAATTCTCCTTCTGGGACTGGATATCGGAATATTATATGTGCTTTCCGGGTGAGGTTATGAATGCCGCCCTGCCTTCAGCATTCAAACTGGCCAGTGAATCAAAACTAAGGTTGCACCCCGGGTTTACAATCGGTACAACCGCCCTGAATGAAAAGGAAGCTCTGATCGCAGAGACCCTGATCCACAGAAATACGCTTTCAATAAAGGAAGCTTCAGACATCACAGACCAGTTGAAAATACTCCCCCTCGTCAATACTCTGATTGAAAAGCAGGTTATCATGCTGGAAGAAGAATTAAAGGACCATTACAAACCTAAAACAGAAGAGTATGTAACCCTGGCCAGTGTCTTACACGAAGAAAAAGCCCTGGAGGAGGTCTTCAATAGCCTGGAGAAGCGCGCTTTCAAACAGCTTCAGATCCTGGTGGCATACATCAATTTAGCCAACAAGGAAGATGGCTACCCGGAGATTAGTAAATCCACTTTACTGAAAGCTGCTGATGCCTGCAACACCCAGATGAAGGAACTTGTTAAAAAAGGAATTTTTGCACTCCGGCAAAGAACTGTCAGCAGACTGGAGGTAAGGCAGTCGACGGAAGACCCTGCAAAGATCGAATTCAGTGAACCTCAGAAAGAAGCCCTCGAAAAGATCAGGGATGACTTTATGGAAAGGGATGTGAGCCTGCTGCACGGAGTTACCTCAAGCGGGAAAACTGAGATATACATTCACCTTATCGATGAGGCATTGAAAAAAGGGAAACAGGTACTTTACCTGCTTCCGGAAATTGCGCTTACCACACAGATCATCTATCGACTGCAAAAATATTTCGGTGGTAAGGTGGGGGTTTATCATTCGCGTTATAATGAAAGAGAAAGGGTTGAGATCTGGAACAAGGTTAACGCTGATGATCCTGAAAAGCAGTACCGGATAATTTTAGGCGCCCGCTCGGCCATTTTTCTGCCATTTACAAACCTTGGACTTGTTATCGTGGATGAAGAACATGATCAGTCATATAAGCAGTTTGATCCTGCACCGCGATATCAGGCCCGTGATTCGGCAATATTCCTTGCCGGCTTACATGAAGCCCGGGTATTGCTGGGTACAGCCACGCCTTCCTTCGAGAGCTATTTCAATGCAAAAAGCGGGAAATACAGCCTTGTAGAACTCAAGCAACGTTACAGGAACCTCAATATGCCCGAGATCATCATTGCTGATTTCAGGAAGGAATTGTGGAAAAAAGGAAGCCAGACACATTTTACACAGTTGCTGCTCGACCATATCGAAGAAGCCCTGCGCAAAAAGGAGCAGGTAATCCTCTTTCAGAACCGCCGTGGCTTTTCTCCAAGGCTGGAGTGTGAAATCTGTGGATGGATCCCCATGTGTATCCATTGCGACATATCCCTTACCTATCATAAGAAAGCCAATCACCTGCGCTGCCATTATTGCGGCTATCATACACAGGTGCCTTCAGTATGTTCTGAATGCGGCAGCAGCCGGGTTTTAATGCATGGCCTAGGAACTGAAAAGATCGAAGAAGAGCTTTCAATTATCTTTCCCGAGGCAAACATCATGCGTATGGATCTGGACACAACCCGCAGAAAGCACTCACATCAGAAAATCATCAATGCCTTTGAGAAGCGCGAGATCGATGTACTTGTTGGCACCCAGATGGTGACCAAAGGACTTGATTTCGATCATGTCAGTGTGGTCGGCATTATGAATGCCGATAATATGATCAACTTCCCGGATTTCCGCTCTTATGAGCGCAGCTTTCAGCTGATGGCACAGGTTGCAGGCCGGTCAGGCAGAAAAGAAAGACAAGGAAAGGTGATCATTCAAACCTTCAACCCGAAACATGAAGTTGTCACTGATGTTGTTGACAACGATTATATTAAGCTTTACAAGTGGCAGATGGCCGAAAGGAACCGTTTTCAATATCCGCCATATTACCGGCTGATCCAGGTCAGGTTACTATACAAGGATTATAAACTGCTGAATGAAGCTGCAAAGGTTATGGCAGCCCAATTGCACAGCACCTTCCCCGGCAAAGTACTCGGACCGGAATATCCCCTTGTCTCCAGGGTCAAGAACCAGTACATCAAACAACTCCTCATAAAAACCAGTCGTAAAGAATCCGTTGTGGCTGTAAAAAATGAACTGCAACGACAGTTAGATGATTTTGCTTCTCTGAAAGAATTCAAGAAAGTGAGGATTCGTGTAGATGTTGATCCACAGTAGTATTGGAGTTCGGAGTTCGGAGTTCGGAGTTCGAAGTTTGGAGTTCGGAGTTTGGAATTACTGGTGTCCGGGGAAATTTAGATTGAATTGGCGAAAGGCCCAATGG
>JAGLYE010000052.1 GCA_023132505.1 Bacteroidales bacterium
GAATCCCTCGACTACGCTCGGGATGACAACTCATACTTTGCATTAGGGAGGAAGGGCGCGGCGCTCTAACAAAGCAGCAAATAAAAAACCTAAGTTTGGCGCCGCGCCCTTCCTTGGTTTAAGCCTGATAAGTTGTCACCCCGAGCGAAGTCGAGGGGCATCCTGCCTAAAATGCTTCCCCAAGCCCTCTTTTACTCAGATGTCACAAAAGTGAATGCCATTGGGCCTTTCGCCAATTCAATCTAAATTTCCCCGGACACCAGTATATCTGAGTTCTGATTTCTTTGGTTGGCACTTATTTAATAAGCCTGCTGAGGTTTTTTAATTTTTTTATTTTGATCCGGATCAGCTTGCGGTATGATGATCCGGGATCCTGGCAATCGGCCTTGTTTAAACGGGCAACACCCGGACCCGGCACAGCAAGTAAATCTCCACTTTGGGCATCAATGACCGCTACTGTGAACATGCGCTGCTGGTCCGACCAGAGATAATGGAGGTATGCTGTATTCTCAGCTTTCGATGAAATTGCGTTCTCAATTTCTTCCTGCGTGGCAATACGGAAAGGGTGTTTATAATACTTTGCAACAGTATTATCGTCTATTCCTTCCGGGTCAAGATCATAGGGGATTAACAGTGTTTTTGATTTCAGGGTGGCAGAAACCACCTTTGGGATCTTTTTAGCGTAAATACCTCCTTTTGATTTTTTTTCAGGCAGTGCCGAATTGATCTTTGAACAAAACTGATTGAGGGCAAATACAAGATCGTTTTCGGATAATGATAAGCCGGCGAACGATAGCTTAAAAATATATTTCCCTCTGAAAAGCTGTCCGGTCATCTCCATATCCGGCATCAGTGGAGAGCTGTACAGGCTACGGTCAACCATACGGGAATCAAAGCGTTTTCCATCTTCCGACAAATACAGCATAAAGGTAAATGACGGAAACCAGAAAACTTCGCTTGAACTTTGCTGTCCTTCGCGTGAAGGCCCGGCCGAGAAAATTACATAATCATGACTTTTGGAGGCAATGATGGATGCCACTCTACGGCTTTTCATGAAAACGATGCTGTCGCTTAGGGTCCAGTGTTGGGTAAAGATCTCCCGGATCTTCTCATTATACCACGCCATGTGAATGGAGTCGCAATAAGTACCGGCCTCTTCTTCCATATCGAACAGGGCCACGATCACCGGGCGGTATCTTAATTCTTCAGCCTTTTTATAGTCGGCACGCAGAAACTGGGCATGGGATTGCAATGCGATCAGCAGGAAAATGGTTATTGTAATGAGCTTTTGCATGGGAGTACAGTGTTATGCAAAGATAGGAACAAAAAAAACAGGCCTCTATGGTCAGAGGCCTGCTTCCGTGCAAATTGGAGTATATAGGATCACGCGAAACCGCGTGAGAGGTTACTTATAACTTTATGGGGTAGGTTGTTCCGTTGATGGTCACCGTAGCGTCATCGTCGCAGGTGCCCGGGCCATAATCGAGTACGATCAGCGGGAGTTCGGAATGTTGCAGTTCTATCACACCACTCTTGATCCAGTAGCAGTTAAGAGAGAGCTCAAGCCCCTGGGTAATGGTCGCTGAGAGGGTTGTACCATTGGAGGCCACAACATTGTGTGAGCCTGTTATCATATAGGTGTCATCCCACCAGATAAAGGGTGTATTATGCCCTTCGCTCCACTCACGCATACGGTCGCCAACCCATATGATGGTACCGCCGTTGGGTTTGATCACCTGGCCGTCGACATGTATAGTCCATGTGGGGTTTCCTGAACTGTTCAATCCCTGGTTGGTAGCTATTTTGGTTCCGAGTACCTGGTGTTCGTTCACGAAGTAGTTATCGAGGGTGGTTGTGATCACCGTACCTACAGCCCAGTATGGTCCGCTGTGCTCTACGTTAATCTTACCTCTGCGCCATTTGCCGTCATTGCAAAGGCAATTAATCGGGCCGAAATCAATAGTTATCGTAAAGGGAAAACTCAGCGTATCGATGGTCACGATTACGCAGGGTCCCATAAAAATGGTATCCAATACGAAGTCTTTGTATGATTTATTCTGACTGCGCATGGCCTCATCAGTGATATCTGTCAGGTCACTGAAGAGCTTGTCAGCGATGGCGTCATCCTTTGCGGCATTGACTTCTTTTTCCTGTGATTCTTGCTGGGGGTTGTGGTCCTCTTCTTTCTTACATCCTGTGTAGATAATTGAAAGGCCCACCAGTAAAAACATTGCTAATACTAATTTCCGTGTCTTCATAAGGGTTTGTTTTAAGTTAGTGGTTTGTTATTTGATGAATTATTAATTGATCAAGGGTAAAAATATTGTTCCCGAATGTCCGTGCTGCTGCCAGTCGAGACGGTAACGTGTCGGGCATTCTGATCCCGAAATGGGTTCATTATTGTTGTTATAACCAAAAGTTGCTGTTGCTTTCAGGTTTTCAGCCGGAATGGTATATATCTGTTCTCCGGCATAAGGAAGCCACTGGCATGTTTCCCTGAACACAACCGATTCTCCAATCTGTGCAAAGAACTTTTTGCCCTGCCTGTCGACACCCCATGAAATCAGGTTGTTATATCCTTGCGAAAAGCCAAAACCATTTACAGCCAACATCAGGTTTCCGGGGCTTCCGCTATAAACCAGCATTTTGGTAAGGTGCCAGTCCCTGGGAGGATGCCCGTTAAAAGAGATGAACACATGGGCAGTGTTTTTATAAATAACGGTGCTGAAGCCGTTACCAAGCAATTGAACGATGCCCCCGCTTATATTTTCCAGTTGCGACATCCCGTTTATTACCATTTTTTTATTGGTAAAAACATTGGTTACTTCGTAATCATGAAATATAACTGTTAAGAAAGCCCCCGGGAACACCCAATGGGTATTTTCTTTGATCTTAATGATCACCTTTCCCTTACGGTATTTTGTATGGGGGCAGTTGAGCCCGTCATAGGTCAGGTAATAAATGATGGTATCGTTCACTATAACTGTTGAATCCAATGTAGCCCCGCATGGGATCCCCAGGTTCATCGATTTATCGGAACCGGATAATACCTGCCCGGCATCGATGAGAGCTTCATCCACGTTTTCCTCAACGGAGTTGTCGTCTTGCGACAACTGCTGAACAGGGGATGAATCAGGCGGAATGTTTTCCGGCTCGTCCTTTTTACATGCCGTCATAACAACAGCGGCGAGCAGGAAGATCAGGAATAGCCTGATGGTTTTTTGAGGATTCATAATGACTCGTTTTAAATAGTACACTAACTTTTCCATTTACCCTTATTTTGATTATTAATTTTTTTTATGGCGTTACAGTCAGGGAGAGCGAATTCACGGCACAAACACCGAAAAATCCAAGAGCTCCTTCACTTAAATTCGTTGATACATTGGCCGGATCGGAAGGGAATACCCCACCTTGCCAGCTTGTTTCCAGCAATAATGATCTGACAAAGTATGCATGTTCAGGGGTAAGGGAATACCTGCGCTGATCGATCCGGGTCCCTGCCGGGAAAGATACCTGCTCCACCAGGGGGGCAAATACCTGACTAACATCCAATGTCGGCAGCGTGTATAATAATAACCTTTTCCGGGCATCATCCGGGTTTATGTTTTCATATCCGGGTACAGATGACCAATCAATAAGAATTTCCCACATAGCAGGGTCGTCCGCCTCAAATGAACTGGCTACATAATCGATATGGTACAGATCGTTATCATCGTTTTTCTTGTAGGTCAGCTCCGGGAATGATTTTCCGGGTACCATATAAGCCTGTGCTGAGTAAACCCTGCTCTGGTAAAACACCAGCAGGGAATAGTTTTTATCCGCTTGTGCCACCACAATGCTGTCAGTCACATATGTACCTGCCTCCTGTGGATCTTCAGTGAGCTGGTATGTGGATTCTTCATTGCTGATGATAACGTTTGCACCACTCAAGGCTACAGCATTATCATTCAGCCCTGACTTATTAAAATGTAAATATATATGCTGAACTCTGGGTTCATTGGTGATAATACCATCTACAATAATGATACTTGCGCTATCGTCAGGGGTATTCCAATCAGATTCCTTTGCGCAGGCTGCGAGCAAAAACAAGGCAATATATATGTAATACCTTCTCATCAGAATTTAAATTGATAATTAATAGAAGGAATGATCTCCGAAACAGATAATGAAGTTGGCACAAGGGTCTGTGGCTGGGAATGATCAGCCGGGATCACATAATCCCCGTCCGTTTCTTCAATGCGGTTAAAGCTTGTAAAATACGGGTTTGTCCGCCCGTAAGCATTATACAGGTTAAGGATCAGCTTATGTTTATAACGGGAAGTTTCATTTTTATTTAAGCTGAAATTTGCCGACAGGTCGAGCCGGTGATAGCTTGGCAGCCTGTCATTGTTTTTCTCCCCGTAAACAGGCACCACATATCCGTTGTAGTCATAAAAACTAACGGGAGTGGTGATAGCGGCTCCGCTGAGCAAAATCCAGTTGGCAGAAAATGCCCATCGTTTCTTTGTATCATAAGCCACAAAAATGCTTATGTTATGCGGCCTGTCCTGGAAGGCATTATATGTCGCCCCATTATTTACCCCGGGTGTTTTTACAAAAATCCTTGAGTAAGTATATCCAACCCATCCTGTAAGCCTGCCAAATGGTTTCCGGAACATCAGCTCCAAGCCATATGACCAGGCTTCGCCACTACGTATCTCCCCTTCTATCAGTGGATTATAGAGCATATTGGCATGTGGCGCATAGTCGATATAGTTATAAAAGTGTTTGTAGTATGTTTCTGCCGAGAATTTGATCTTTTCATTGAAAAACCCGGTAAAATACCCCAGTGAATACTGATCGGCCTTACGGGGTTTAATATTAGGTCCCGAAGGTACCCATACCGCCAGGGAAGTAAACGGACTGATATTATTGCTAAGTTCATTAAGGAATTGGGTAGTCCTGCTATAACCTGCCTTGATTGAGGATCCGGGCGATACCAAATATGTGATATTGATGCGGGGTTCTAAACTGGCAAAGGAAGAATAAACAGCATTTTTTTCAACATCGAAAGTATCGATCACATCGTAATTGTCGTTGAAATAATAAACAGTGGTAGGCCCAAGGTCCTGCCAGAGAGGAAGCCGGAGGCCGTATCTCAGTGTGATCTTACTGCCGATATTTTGCCGGTTGCCGGCATAGAAGCTGTATTCAACGCAATTGTAGTTTGGAATCTCCTCTGCCTCGGAATTATCGTTCAGGTTGATGTTACCGGCATCAAGTGCATGCGTGCTGATATTCATCCCTGCAGTAAAGGTATTGTCAGGGTTCAGGAACCAGGTAAAATCTGTTTTAAGGGTAATGTTCTGGATAGAAGAGTTCCAGTATTCTTTACGGTCTTCCGACAGGAATAAAAGATATTGATAACGTGTAATATAAGCAGTTGTGTTGGAAAAAAGCTTTTTATTGAAAACATGGTTCCAGCGAAGAGTGCCCAGCACATTGTTCCAGCTGATGCCGTATGTTTGGATTGATGAATAGGTTTTCCGTTCCAGCAGGTCATTGCCGATATAAAAAGTTCCGAACAAACGATTTTTATCGTTGAGCTTGAAGTTTAGCTTTGCATTCAGGTCGAAGAAACCCACCTTGATCTCCTGGTCTTTGTAATATAATTGTGACAGCCATTGCAAGGTTGAAAACCTGCCTCCCAGGTAGAACGAGCTTTTATCCCTGATTATCGGCCCCTCCACAGAAAGTGTAGATGTGTATGGGCCGATATTGCCCCCAAAGCCAAACCTTTTCATATTACCGTCTTTGGTTTTAATGTCAATCACCGACGATAAGCGATCGCCGTATTTTACCGGAAAGTCGCCTTTATACACTTCCATGTCATTGATGGCATCCGGGGAGATCACCGAAAGGAAACCAAACAGGTGTGATGCATTATACAGGGGCACCTCATCAATAAGGATAAGGTTCTGGTCGCTGCTGCCTCCGCGTACAAAAAACAGGGACGAACCGTCGCCGAATGATTCAATGCCGGGTACAACCTGCAGCGATTTGATAATGTCTTTATCGCCGGTAATACCCGGAAGTTTTGCCAGGGTTTTGCTGCTGAAACGAAATTCACTGATCTGCTCATTCAGAAACAAGGGCTTATCTGTTCTCCCGATGATCTCAACCTCTTTCATGGTCATGAGTGCTTCCTTCATTTCCGGGTTCAGCGTTTTATCCCTGTCGAGCAATACTGTCATTTCAAAGGGTTCATATCCGATAAATGAAAACACCAGTTGATGTACCCCGGCAGGCAGGCTGAGGGAATAAAACCCATAAGCATTGGTGGCCGTGCCCTTGTAGCTTTCTTTTTCATACACATGGGCGCCTATAAGCACTTCACCTGACAATCTGTCCTTCAGGTAACCGGAAATCGTGTAAAGTTTACCGCTTGACAGATCTGCCTGATAATCCTGATCAGGGTCAAGGCCGGGTGTTCTGAGTACAATATGGTTTTCTACCAGATCATATTTGATCCCGTTTTTTTTGAATACCTTTTTAAGGATATACTTAATGGATTTGTCCTGCGCATTGATGCTGACAGGAAGTGATGCAGGTATGGATTGGGGGCTGTAGGAGAAATATATACCGCCCTTTTCTTCAATTTCACGGATGACCTCTTCCAGAGGGGTATCATTGGCTACTATGGTAATCTTGCGCGAAAGATCTTGGGAATAAAGGTATGCGGAGCTTATCAATAGTATTGTTAAGGTCAATACTATACCTTTTATATATGTTTTTACCGCTACGTTCAATATGGTGTTTATTGACATCCTTTACCCGAAAGCTCTATCTTGTCACCGTTTGGCCGTGCTGTAATGTCGATGGTCGACTGCAATACAAGCAGGACGGTTTCAAGCGATTGCCCTTCAAAGGTAGCAGTTATACGGCAATTTAGTATTTCAGGGTTCAGTACTGTGATATCTTTATGATAAACCTTTTTGAGTACATCAATAATCTCACTCAGGGAGGTGTCGTCAAAGCAGAGCTTTTTTGTTTTCCAGGCTAACAGGTTGGGATCTTTATTTTGTTGTTTTACGATCTCTCCATGTTGTTTCAGCACTATGGCCTTGTTGCCCGGTTCCAGAAGCATTTGCTTGTTGTTATAATCCAATTGTACGCTGCCTGATATAAGCACTACCTCCATAGTATTGTCATCAGAGTGGGTGTTCACATAGAATGAAGTTCCCAGCACCCTGATCTGCATTTCATTTGCATCTATCACAAATGCTTTTTCTTTATCATAGGTGACATCAAAAAATGCTTCGCCTTCCAGGGATACCTTTCTTTCGTCCCCTTTAAACCGGGAGGGATAATGCAGGCTTGAACCGGCATTAAGGCTTACCTGTGTGCCATCCGGCAGGGTTGATTCCACAACTTGCTTATCTGCATAGAGCATATCTTCCCCGGGATTCATAAAGAACCAGAAATAGATCAAAGAAGGAACGATGAAAAGGAGCAGCACAGCGGCAACACGTATAAAACGGCGCCGGCTTTGTGGCATGAGTTTCCTCGAAACAGTTTCTTTTACCATGCCTGTACGCTCAGCGAAAGCAGCCCACTCACTGTCGAGGTCTGTGGAGCTTTCTATGCGATTTGCTTCCTGCAGGGCCCAGCTATCGCGGTACTCCGTGAAAAGTTGCAGGTTGGCAGTATCCTCAGCGAGCCATTTATTCAGCTCAGAGACATCCTCCGCCCCGGCTTCCCCCAAAAGGTAGCTGGTGATAAGTGTTTCGTAATATGTGGCCGGTTTATCCATTTCTTCTATTCATTATACACGTGAAGATGCCATTACCCCTACTGTTTGTTTAATAATTCTATGATGATCAGAAAAAGCGTGATGAATTCCGACAGCTTATCACGCATGATCCTAAGTGCTTTCGACATCTGTGCTTCCACCGTTTTTACGGATATGTCCAATTCATCGGCAATTTCCTTGTATTTCATGTTCTCTACCCTGTTTTTAAGGAAGACCTGCCTGCATTTGTCCGGAAGATCATTAGTGGCTTTCTCAATACTAGCCTTTAATTCATCCACCACAAGATGATCGTGCTCTACATAATCATGTCCGGCACCCAGGCCTTCAAATTCGAGAATGCTCCGGTCAAATTTCTTATGGTCCCGCAGGTAATTAAGGCAGCGGTTCCTGACCGATGTTCCCAAATAAGATTTTGGTGACCTGTCCAGCTGAATACTGTCCCGCTTTTCCCATAGGTTAGCAAAGGCGTCCTGTACTATTTCCCTTGCAATGTCGTGGTCTTTGACGTACTCCAAAGCAAAAAACGAAAGTCCCTTGAAGTTCTTTCTAAAAAGCTCCTCAAAGCTTTTCCTGTCGAGACTGTTGCTGTCGCTATGTTGTTTAGTTTCCAGTGTAAGATGGTTTTGCCAGGTTTAATCCTCCTTCGCGTTCCGCTTCGGTGGACGAGAAGGATATGGTATAATTCCCCGTAGCTCTGCTGCGGAATTTTGAGTCCAGAGCTTGCTCTG
>JAGLYE010000053.1 GCA_023132505.1 Bacteroidales bacterium
TCCCTTGCAAAGAAACGGATGTCATAATTGTCGTCATTGAGTAGTTTCTCGAGGTACGGCAATGTTTCTTCGTCCTGTATCTGATTGGCAACTGCTGCTGCATCACTCCTGATCCAACTGTGTTCATGTGAAAGGAGTGGGGTAAGGTATTGTGCTGTGCTGTCGGGATAGATCTTTGCCATGGCTTTAACAGCTGATAACCTTGCCCATGGCTCATTGTTCATGCTGCCATCAACCAGGATGCCCCATGCTTCCCTGGCCTGCATATTACCTAATACATCATATATAACAGCACGCGGGAATGCATCTGTTTCAAATTGCAGTCTGCCGGTAAGTACCGGGATGATCTTTTCATCTCCCAGCATGGCCAGCGATCTGATGGCACATGTCCTGACATTTTCCCATGGATGATCAAGCAATTCATACAAAGGTCTTATGGCTGAGGTATCTCCCATCTCACCAATCAGCCTGGCAGCGTTTTCCTGGTTTTCGGGATTATCGCTTGTAAGGAAGGCAATCATTGGGGTAACCGACAGATCACCATATTTTTTAAGTTCATTGAATTTATACCACCGCACTTTCCATCCAATGGGCTCGTTGAGCTCTTCCACTAATATCTCTATTTCCGCATGTCGCCTGCTCTCAGACAAAGGAAACACGCTTTTTTGACCCAGGTCGACCCAGATAAGGGAGATGGCCATGAGGATAATGGTATATATGGTGATCACAAGCGCAACTTCCCGCTTCTTTTCAGGCCTTTTCTTTCTTATCAAAAGCCACATGGGGAACTTGATGATCTTTCTCATCCATTTCGGAATAGGAAAAAGAAAGGGAGTCCTGTTCCGGTATTGCTCATATTGCTCTCCATACTTTTCTTTCATCTTGAGTTCTTCGAGCATGCACAGGCCGATGATGATCATGGTCATGAGCAGCCACGGGAGACTGGAAGCCATGCCCCACGACTTTTTCATCTGGTTGATCAGGGGTGCATATATTACAAGACCATAGGCCCAGATGATCCAGCCAAGGTATTGCGGGTGCCTGGAGATCCTGTATATCCATGAAGTTGCAACGCCTTGCTTCCCAAAGCGGGATTGTATCCAAACCATCACCCCCCAGGTAAACAGGAATGCCCCGCAGCCCATGAAAAACCACCCCAGCTCAGGCTGGGCCCAGTAATCAAATTGTCGAAATACCCACATCAGGATCCAATAAGGGATATAGATTACATTCCCAAGGTCGAGCACCTGGAAGGAAATATCCCAGAAGGGAAGCCATCCCACCCTCAGCATCCCCAGCCCGGCCAGGAAGAACATACTCAATGCAAACTGACCGAAAACAGGCAAGAAAATAGTAAAGGCACCGGCCAGCGCCCAGCCCGATCTCTTGGTCACGAACCCAAGGATGATAAACGCAGCAATGAGGCCCAGACTGGCATAGCCTATCCACCTGAGGTGCAAGGCAGAAATGTAAAGCTCAGCCTTATAGGCATTGATCTCATTGCCTGCATGGTCAAGGCCCGGAAAACCAACATTTTCCTGAAGTGCTGAATCAAGAAGACGCGGAAGCTCCGTAAAAGAAAACATTAATGCAACTGAAAAAATGATGGCGAGTAATAAAAGCAAAACTTGTTGCAGTATCCCGTAAGTTTTCATGCTCTTATGGTTTTATAAATAACTCTTTAAGATATTGTTTATTATTGTATATCTGTTAAGAACCGTTAAAAAAAACGGTTCCTTCCAAATTGCTACATTTGTATGATGACCGGCATATGAAATTTCCACAAAAAAATATATCCGGCAATAATAATTTGCAGTGGATAGGGTATATAACGGCAATATTGTTGCTAAGCCTGATCCTCTATTTCCCTGTTACAACTTTCGGATGGATCACGGGTTTGGACCAGGACCTGGTCATTGACAATAGCATGATCTACCATCTGAATTCCAACAATGTGCTTGAAATGTTCCTTTCTGCAACTGCCGGCAGGTACCAGCCCTTAACATTTTTATCGTATTCACTGGATATTGCTCTTGCCCCCGGATCAGTTATTAAGACGATGCATATTGTTAACCTCATACTGCATCTGCTTAATATACTGTTGTTATTCAGGATCATGCAACTGTTAAGTAAAAAACAGATAATTGTTGTTTCCGCTACGTTATTATTTGCCATTCATCCTATGAATGTGGAAGCGGTAGCATGGATATCCTCAAGAAGTCAAATACTCTGCGCTTTCTTTTTTATGGCGGGATTGCTTGCCTACATTTATTATACAAGGCATGAGACCAGGAAGGGCCTCTATTTCTTATGTGCGGCATTCTTCATCATGGCCCTGCTATCCAATCCTGTTGCAGTGGTATTCCCGCTTGCACTCTTGTTGATCGATTATTTGCAAAACAGAAAGCTGAAAGATGCAATAGCTGCTAAGAGTTTCTTCATAGCAGTGAGTATTATTTTTATTCTCATATCTGTCTTCACTACAGAAAGCCCTGATATAATGATGGCTGATCCCGGCATTGGTGAAAGCGTATTATTAATTGTTTATTCCATACCGCTGGTTATATCAAAGTTCTTTGTCCCGTTGGGAATTGCAGCTTTTCATCCTGCACCGGATCAGATACTGCTGTGGTTAATAGCTTTGTTCTTTGTTGTTGCTATATTGCTGGCTTCGATTTTTTGGTATTTCCGCAGGGATAAGACTATAGTAAGCGGCTTGTTTTTTTTCCTGGGGGGGATTATTGCTACCTTCCTCTTGTCGCCCGGAGGCCATAATTTATATAGTGAGAATGAAACTTACCTACCTTACCTGGGATTGTTTGGCCTGATGGGAGTTGTGATTTTTCGCTTGTATACCATATTGCGTCACAGGAAGATCCTTTTATTATTTTTTATGCTGTTAACGGGAGCCTGGATACTTTGCTCCGGCCTGATAAATTCGGAACGACTTGCTGATTGGCAAAACAGTGGACGTGTCTGGACAAGGGTTATAGAGTTATATCCCGGTGACTATTATGCATTTTACCTGCGCGGTGATTACTGGGCCATGAATGGCGAGTTTGACAAGGCTAAGTTTGATTACAATCAGTGTATCTGCAATAATGATCATGCCTATAAGGCTATTAACAACCTGGGACTGATCTACCTTGAAGAGAAAGCCCCCAGGCTCGCCCTTGATGAGTTTAGCAAGGCCATAGAGATCAATGGCTCATTTTATAAGGCATACCTGAATAAGGGGCTGACCTATATGCGTATTGGCCGGAATGATCTGGCCATGGGAAACATGGATAAAGCTATTGAGTTGAATCCGGAAGAACCGCTGGCATATTATAACCGTGGATTGATCTACGAAAGAAAAAGTTCTATTGAGGATGCCATTGCTGAATTTTCGAAAGCCATCCGCCTTGACCCTTACAGGTTCATCTTTTATAAAGACAGGGGAAAGGCATATATATGGATGCAAAAGTTCCCTAATGCTGAGCTGGATTATTCAAAGGCGATCGAACTGGATCCCTCAGATGCAGAAATGTGGTTCAGACGATCCATGGCGCGGGCATCAATGGATAATTTTGAGGGTGCACTGGAAGACGCCTTTATGGCAGAGAAGTTAGGATACCCGGTGCCGGAGGATTATATCAAAGGTTTGACAGTGCAGATACTGAAAGCTGATTCTGTGATTTTTGAATAAAAAAAAACCCCCGAGTACTCGGGGGCAAATCTTTCAACGTAATGTTTATATTAAACCTTATGAGAGTTTAACATTCACTGCATTAAGACCTTTTCGTCCTTCTGTTAATTCGAAGGTTACTTCATCATTTTCTTTGACCTCATCTATGAGACCTGTTACGTGGACAAAATATTCATTGTCCGATTCTTCGTCTTTAATAAAACCAAATCCCTTGGCGTTGTTAAAGAATTTTACTGTTCCTTTATTCATTGTATTTTATTATAAATTTCTGCAAAAGTACACTAATTATATTAACTTACACGTTTTTTGATCTTTTTTTTATTTTTGATGGCCTAAATAAGAAGCTTTTACACCGGTAAAATGACCGGATCAATATGAAAAAAACATTACAGAAGAATATAATCAATATCTCGTTTATCCTGTCTTTTATTCTTCTGCCATTGTTATCATTTGCTGGCCCTAAAACAGATACTGTATATCTATATAATGGTGACAGGATCACCGGGGAGGTCAAACGTTTTGAATATGGTATCCTGGTCTTCAAAACTGACGGGATGGGCACTTTGAACATAGAATATGACCGCATCAGGACCGTTTATTCAAAACAGAAGTTTACGATACTGCTGGCCAATGGATTGAGGTTTTTCGGGTCTATTGATACTTCCCATACAAGTGGACATGTGAATATTCATTCCGGAAGTTTCCGAATCCCTGAACCTATTTCTGCCATCGTGGAAATATTTCCCGTAAAAAATGTTTTCTGGAAACGGCTTGATGGAGCCATAGACCTGGGCTATTCCTATACAAAAGCAAGCACCATCTCAAAACTGAACTTTTCGGGGAATGTGGATTACAGGGTACAAAAATCATTTTCCCAGATTAAGATAAGCTCAACTTTTACCGATCAAAAAGATAGAGACAGGATACGCAAACAAGATTACTATATTTCCCACCGCCGGTTTTTTAAGCGCAGGTGGTTTGCAGGTGCTTTGCTGGGGATGCAGCAAAACACGGAGTTAGGTAATAACCACAGGATATACTTTGGCCTTGGCCTTGGTAATGACGTTGTTCATAGCAATTCACAGGTCCTGTCAGGAGCAATGGGGCTTTTGCTTGTTACAGAAAAGTCAGAAGCCGATTCTACCATTCAAAGTATAGAAGGAATGATGCAATGGAATTACAGGGTATTCAAATTCAATAAGCCTGAAATTGAACTTACCTCTTTCTTTAATGCTTATCCAAGTTTTACTACATGGGGAAGGGTAAGGCTTGAGTTTGAGATCAAGGCCAGGATCGAGCTGTTCAATGATTTTTATTTTGGGTTGAGCCTCTACGACAACTATGACAGCCAGCCCCTGGATAATACCGCAGCAACAAACGATTGGGGGATCACTACTTCAATTGGATACTCCTGGTAGATAATGGGTGTTGAGTGTTGAGTGTTGAGTGTTGAGTGTTCCACCTTCGCCAAGGCTTGTGCCTCCGCTAAAGCTACGGCGACACGCGGACGGTGGACAAAGTGGGTGTTGAATGGAATGGTACATTGTAAACTGTAAATTGTAAACTGTAAACTGTAAACCTTTCCCTTTAATTGTTATTTTTTATTGGAAACTGCATATTTGCTTTCACCTGCCTGCAGCTTCTGTCTGAAAAGCATAGTCCTTTCAATAGATCCCGGTTGCCGGTAGGTAAAATATGCATAGCCATTTCTCACCAGTATCTTTTTAACAAAGAGATAATATAAAATATTTGCCGGGCCCAGAATCCCGGTTTTAATGTTTAAGGGGTGCAGACTGGCCCTGTTGGAATGAATAAATACGGTGTAATACTCATCCCTGATCTCATCTTTCAGGATCATTTCTTCCCAGTCATTCTTTTTATGGTAATCAATGGGTGTTGTAGCTTCAAGTTCACCATAGGGTGTTAAAAATTCAATCTGGGATTCAGGATGATTGAAGATGATCATTTGCTTACCCGATTTAAACAGGGGCGCATAAAGAGGGGTATAAACGATCTTTTTCAGATAATGTGCTTCAATGGAAATATCCCGGCTTCTGTCTAAAGCCTCTATTTGAGCGTCTATGCTTGCTGATGTTCCCATCAGCAATAAGGCAAACTCCAGATCATCATTTCTAAAGCTGCCCAGCAGGCCATGGTGTCCAGGGTTTTCTTTGAGTATCCCGAGCTTTTTACTGTCGTATACCTCCCTGAATGTAACATATGCATCTGCAATTGAATCATACCTGATGTACTCAATAACCTGGTCGTGCATCCTTCTGATGCCGAAATAATAGTTATCATTATGATATGCTGCAAATGCCCTGGCGACCAGTCTGAAGATCCTGATGTCGGCAGGATATATCAGATTTAGTCCGGTGCCCGTAAACTGTACCTGGTAAGCACTGTCCTTCGCCACATAATGGATGTTGTCGAGGCAGTCGTGATGCAGATTGGCAGCCTTGCCGGGCAATTCGGCTAATATAGCAAGGGTATCGTTCATGGTGGATAGCAGCACCAGTTCTGCCCGTTTAAGCCTGTTCCTGAAAATAAGCAACATCAGCCCGTTTTCATGAAATTCGAAGTCAAGAACAGAATAGGATTCATTTTTGAAGATCAATTCGGCCTTCTTGTCTGTGATGGTCACACCTTCAAGCATTTCCGCTGAGAAATTCAAACCAAGCATCAAAGTTTCTTCTTTGAGGCTTTCTGTAACCGTGAAGAACCTGTCTTCGAAGCCAATATGTGTTACCTTTAAGGTGATCGGAAAATCTGCGATGCTTAAACGGAACGAACCATCGGGCCCGGAGATGGTGCCAAAAGAAGTTCCTTCTATCAATACATGTGCTCCGGGGAGTACTATTTCTGTTTCCTTTTCAAAAATGATCCCTTGGATTATATGCCTTTCCTTTGCTGGGAGAAGGATCTTTCAGGTATGAGGGAGCATAAAACAAATAAAGTCACCAATATAGCATTACTAATCAACGACAGCAGTTTGATCATGCTTGTAAATAACTTCATGTCAGATCAGTTTTGGTGTCCCTTCAACATTTCTCCGGCTACGCACATAAAAATACACAAAAAGCATGCTAAACTCAATTAAAAGTTTACCAACGGCATGTTTCGTTATATGCATACCATTTTTTCATATTTTTGAATAAATAATTATTCATTGGACTTCAAAATGTTTTATAACAGGAAGAGCCGCTTCATATGGCTGATGGCTGTCATGTTGCTGCCATTGTTCTTTATCAATATGCGTGCGTCGCACGACTGGGGTGGTGATTTTGCCATGTACATCATGCAGGCAGAAAATATTGTAAAGGGTGTACCCCAGTCAGAAACGCCATACATCTACAATCCTGATAATGCCGTACTTGGACCACCTGCATATCCAATCGGGTTTCCCTTGCTGTTAAGCCCGGTATATGCCGTGGCAGGAAACAGTGTTTTTGCTTTCACACTCTGGATCACTGCATTCCTATATGGACTCGGAATGTTGATAGCTGTTTTTATGCGTAAGTATTTCAGTGACCTTATCGCTTTTTTCCTGGTCCTGATCCTGATATATAACCCATGGACCCTGAACATGAAGCTGGAGATCATGTCGGAGTTCCCATTTACTTTCTTGCTGTTGCTATGCTTCTTTTTGTTTGAAAAATATGGCAAGGGGCCTTTCTGGATAGGGATTATCATTGCCATTTTTGGTGGCCTGCTGATGTCGGTCCGGGCTATCGGAGTGGTATTCCCCATAGCAGTATTGATCTGGGCGATCAGAAAAAGATTTATTGAAAAGGACAAGACCCCGATGAGCAAGTGTGTATGCGGCTTCCTGGTAGGAGTGGGATCCATCTTGGTTTATCTCTTATTGAATAATAGCATTTTTCCGGTGCCTCAGGCCGAAGGAGGTTCCTATGCCGGTATCTGGGGCGAGGAAAAACTCTATGCCACCGTGCTTTATAATCTTGCGTATTATACAGAACAATTCAAATTCTTCTTTTCCCCCTGGGGCGGCTCATGGAATTTCTTGCCACTGATACTGAAGGCAGCCATATTTACCTTTACCCTGCTAGGGATGATAAGGACGTTTTTCAGAAGGTTGGAACTCATGGACATGATCGTGATTCTGTATTTTGGTGTGCTGCTTGTTTATCCCTATCGCAACGCCGGGATCCGTTTTCTTTTCCCCATTATGCCATTCCTGGCTTTTTATCTGGTCAAAGGGTTGGAGACGGTGCACATCTTTCCGAATATAAAGGACATTGCGAAAGTCTGGTTCCTGGGATGCCTGGTGCTGGTTTCATATCTGAATATGCTCTGGTTCATCATATGCACCGATCACCAAACATTAAAAGGCCCTCAGGAACAGCTTTCACTTGAGGCTTTTGAATATATCAGGAACAATACCGGGGAAGATGATGTGATCATTTTTGCCAAGCCCCGGGTGTTGGCACTATATGCAAAGCGGCATAGCCTGGCTAACTGCAAGGAATCAAGCCCGCAGGAAATTGCGGACCTGATCTTTGCTTATGAGGCCGATTATGTCTTTACCCATACAGAATTGCCGGATGCTGCCATTCATGATTTTATTAGGAAACAGGATTACATTTGTGAGTATTTGTGGAGTAATGAGAAGTTTGTGCTTTATAAGGTCATTATGTAGGGTTGAGGGTTGGGTGTTCCACCTTCGCCAAGGCTATGGTGG
>JAGLYE010000054.1 GCA_023132505.1 Bacteroidales bacterium
GATACTTGATACTGGATGCTGGATACTGGATGCTGGATACTGGATAACTTTAAACTCCGCACTTTTAACTTATAACTAACTCAAAACCCAACACTCAACACTCAACACTTAACACTTTAAAGAATGAAAGGAAACTTTGCCTGGATCATGACCATGTTCGGGACCGCTGTTGGAGCGGGGATATTATTCCTTCCCATATCAGCCGGTATGTCGGGGATCATCGTGCTGCTGATCGTAACCCTTATCAGTATACCGACAGTATATTTTGCTCACCGCAACATTGGCGTAATGCTGACCGAAGCAAAGGAGAATGTCGACTATACAGGGGCAATCAATGAGTTTCTAGGCATGAAAGCCGGATTCTGGATCAATGTGGTGTTTTTCATCACCCTCTTTCTTATACTGATCGTGTATTCCAGTGGCCTGAATAATGACATGGGCGAATTTATGCAGGATACCGGTTTCACAGAGAATAACCTCTCACACTCTGTCTTTTTAAGCCTGTTGATACTAATAATATTGATATTTGTGATCAGGATAGGCGAAAAGATCATGCTTCGCTTCATGGGTATTGTCACCTTATTATTGGTCGTATTACTACTGGCTGTTTCAATATACCTGATCCCCCAATGGAACGTTGAAGTACTCAGTAAAATATACAGTCCGGCAAGCTCTTTTGACCACTTCCTTCTGCTCCTGCCGATATTTATACTTTCCTTTTCATATTACCCGGCCATGTCGAGCATGATTATCACCTTCAAGGAGCAGGGACTGTCAAAACAGGCTGTTCTGGCCAAAAGCAACAAGATCGTATTGATATCTATGTTACTGCTCATCGTCTTCATCATGATGTTTGTGATCTCCTGTGTACTCGCATTAAGCCCGGCAGAACTTGAGAAGGCAGTAAATGATAACTTGTCTGTACTGAGTGTGCTCGCCGAAAAGTCACATGGCTCACCCCTGGAATATTTCGGACCATTGATCAGCCAGCTTGCACTGATCACCTCATTTGTCGGTACATTTCTGGGTGCACGGGAAAGTGCAAAAGAACTACTGAAAGACTTAAGGGAGACTTCTATCAAAAACCGTAAAGGGATATATAAATTCCTGGCTTTTGATGACCTGCTTTTATTAAGTTTTCTGGCAGTTATCTGGGTTGTCACGATCCTGCACCTTCCCATTCTCGATATCCTCGGTGAACTGGTTGCCCCGCCCATTGCATTCTTCCTCTGCATCCTCCCAATATGGATTACATATCGCGTCAAACGACTAAAACAATACCGAAGCATGGCCCTGCTATTTACAATCTGTATCGGGTGTTTGATGTTGTTTTCTTATGTTGCTGGGAAGTTGCTATAATAGCCACAGGGACACAGGGTTTCACAGTTTTGACTTGTAACTTTAGCTGTGCAACTCTGTGCCTTTGTGCCTCAGTGGCAAGAAATCTACTTAAACCGAATCGCCTTTACCGGAGTAATTCGCGAGATCACTACTGAAGGAATGATTAACATCAGGGTACAGAAGAAGAAGGTTCCTACATTTAAGGCCAGGATAAATATCCCCGGCAACTCAATTGGAACAGTCGACACATAATAGGATTCAACCGGAAGCGGGATCAGGCTATAGTATGATTGTAGCAAACACAACCCAAGACCAATGATATTCCCCCATAACAACCCTAGACCAATAATATATGCTGCATTAAAGAAAAATATAACATAAATGCTGCTGTCCTGTGTTCCAAGGGCTTTAAGGACCCCTATCATGTTTGTTTTTTCAAGGATCAGGATCAGCAAAGCAGAGATCATCGAAAAGCCGGACACAACTAACATCAGCACAATGATCACAAACACATTCATATCCTGCAACTCCAGCCAGCTGAAGATCTGTTCCTGTGTTTGCTTCACCGTTTCAGACTTCAGGTGATAGCCGATCAGCGATTTAAGTTCATTTCCAATCTCCTCCACCCTGTCAAAGTCATCCAGTAGCACCTCAAAACCGCTCACCATATCATCGTTCCAATTATTGAGCCGCTGAATTTGCCTGATATCCCCATATATATAATGTGTATCAAATTCCTCCAGGCCCGAATTGTATATGCCTACAACCTGAAGTTTCCTGCCACGCGGCTGCTTCTGCCCTTCTGTAACAAAGTACATACGCACATCATCACCCAAAGAAAACCCAAGTTTATCAGCAATGCTTGATGAGATAAGGATTTCCGTTGATCGCACAGAATCAACAATCGCAGGAATACGTCCTTCAATAAGCCACTCTTCAAGAATATCCCAGTCGTAATCCATACCCACCCCTTTCAGGATCACTCCTTCCATCTGGTCTTCGGTCTTGATAATCCCCCCCTTGGTGGCAAAAATCTGGATATGCCTGATACCTTCAATAGTATCAAGGTGAGGATAGAACGGCTGGTTTATAAGTACAGGAATAGATTCCAGTGATTTATTGAAATCATAGCTGGTAATTGTAATATGGGCAGCAAAGCCGGATACCTTATCCCTGATCTCTTTTTGAAAACCGGTAAGGATTGATATGGCTATGATCATCACTGCCAGCCCGAGTGCAATGCTAATAATAGCTATCCGGATTGCGGGGTTGGAGATATTTCCTTTTCCCTTGCCTATAATATGCCGTGTTATGAAAAGCTCGAAATTCATGAAAATTTGATACTGGACCCTACAAATTTATTAAATTTAAGCCCTGTTAGGTCAATAATGTTTGCTTTCAACTTAAATTATTTTGCATACAATATGCATAGAATTAAATCATTGATAGTTTTAGCCCTTGTATTGTTCACATTTCATGCCTGTCTTCAAAATGTGCAACCGGAAACAAATGAGCCTGTTTCCGGCCTGATTACAGGCGCTGATCAAACCGAAGCCTATCTCCCTTTGCTCAAAGGCAAAAAAATCGCCCTGGTGGCCAATCATAGTTCGCTGATTGGTGATTCGCATCTGGCGGATACACTGCTTGTACTGGAAGTGGATATCATAAAGATCTTTGCCCCTGAACATGGCTTCCGTGGGCTTGCAGATGCCGGCGAGTATGTTGAAAACGGAAAAGATGTTAAAACAGGCCTTCCGGTCATTTCCCTGTATGGGGAAAACTTAAAACCTTCAGCCGAATCCCTTAAAGGCCTCGACCTGATATTATTTGATCTGCAAGACGTGGGAGTACGCTTCTATACCTATATCTACACACTGACTTATGTGATGGAAGCGGCAGCAAAACTGGATATTCCTGTAATAGTTCTTGACCGGCCCAACCCAAATGGCTTTTATATTGATGGTCCGGTGTTGGAACAAGAGCATATCTCCTTTGTCGGCCTGCACCCTGTACCTATTGTTTATGGCATGACCATAGGGGAATATGGAAAAATGGTGAACGGGGAATACTGGCTGGCCGACAGCCTGCGCTGTCAACTCAAGGTGATACCACTCAAAAATTATGACAGGAAGGAATTATATCCCCTTCCGGTAAAACCATCCCCGAACCTACCTGTCTGGCAATCAGTCTATTTATATCCTTCATTATGTTTATTTGAAGGAACTATGGTTAGTGTAGGCCGGGGTACGGAAACACCTTTCACTGTTTATGGCCACCCGCGATTTGTTATCGGGAGTTATGCCTTTACACCAGAATCACGTCCCGGAGCTAAACACCCTAAACTTGAGGGAGTACACTGCTTCGGTCAAAACCTTATGGGTTATGCGGAGCATTATAGAGAAGTGGAGGAGCATTTTAATCTTCAGTGGCTGATCAGTGCATACGAGATCATCGGCAGCGATAGTACATTTTTCATTCCATATTTCGAAAAGCTTGCCGGTACAAGCGATCTCAGGAAACAGATCATATCTGGGATGTCTGCTGAAGAGATCAAATCCGGTTGGAAGGATGATCTGGAGGAGTTTAAAGTGATAAGGGGGAAGTATCTTCTTTATGAATAAAGAACAAGGAACAAGGAACAAGAATAAGAATAAGAATTAGAATAAGAATAAGAATGATGAAGGGGGTTCTTAGTTTTAAATTAAATAGCAGACTGTATCCAGTATCCAGTATCCAGTATCCAGTATCCAGCATCCAGTATCCAGTATCCAGCATCCAGTATCCAGTATCCAGCATCCAGTATCCAGCATCCAGTAACCAGCAATCTAATTTGTTCTTCCGGGATACACCAACAGAGCCTCCTGCAGGCACTTCATGGATTGTTTCAGGTCTTCAACATTCAACACATAGCTGATCCTTACCTCGTCCTTGCCCCTGCCTTTGGTAGAATAAAATCCTGATGCCGGTGCCAGCATTACTGTGCTACCCTTATATTCAAAATCTTCGAGCAGCCACTGGCAAAAGCGATCACAATCATCGATCGGCAACCTGGCCACTACATAAAAGGCACCTTTGGGTACCGGACAATAGGAACCCGGCATTTTATTGATGGACTCTACAACCACTTCACGCCTTGCGAGATATTCTTTTGATACTGCTTCAAAATAGCTATCGGGTGTATCTATAGCAGCCTCAGCAGCTACCTGTCCAAAGGTGGGTGGGCTGAGCCTTGCCTGGGCAAACTTAAGTGCAGTGCTCATAACCTCTTTGTTCTTTGAGATTATGCAGCCGATCCTGAATCCGCATGCACTGTATCGTTTACTTACGGAATCGATCATGATCACATTCTGCTCAATCCCTTCCAGGTACATGGCCGAATAATGTTCAAGTCCGTCATAGCAAAATTCCCGGTAAACCTCGTCGGTGATCAGGTAAAGATCGTGTTTCTTTACGATATCCCTCAGTATCTCAAGTTCCTCCTTAGAATACAAATAACCTGTAGGATTATTAGGGTTGCATATCAGAATTGCCTTGGTCCGCTCAGTTATGGCCTTTTCAAACTCGGCGATGGGCGGCAATGCAAAACCTGATTCGATATCGGAAAATATGGGTACCACCTTTACCCCGGCATTGATGGCAAAGCCATTGTAATTGGCATAAAATGGTTCGGGAATGATGATCTCATCGTCGATGTCCAGACAAGAATTCATGGCAAACAGGATGGCCTCCGAAGCACCGGTTCCCACAATGATCTCATCAGGTGTAAGTTCGATATTAAACCTGCTGTAATATTCGCAAAGTTTCTCCCTGTACGATAAAATCCCGGCCGAGTGGCTGTATGCCACCACTTTCTGATTAAAATTCCGGATCGCATTGAGAGCTACTTCGGGTGTTTCAATATCCGGTTGTCCGATGTTCAGGTGATAAACCTTACGTCCCTTTTTCTTTGCCACATCGGCATAAGGAACCAGCTTGCGAATTGGTGATTCGGGCATTTTCTGCCCCTTCTGTGAAATCCTGGGCATAACTTTTGAATTGGATAATAAAAAATCCCGGCATCACTGCCGGGATAAATATTTTATTTATTTACCGGTGTTGCTCCGGTATTTGTTTCCTTTTCGGGCATGACCTCAGCAGGCGCCTTTACAACCTTGCCTTTGATCTGCAATTTGATCGGGTTATTGGAAGCATTGCTGTATATGGTAACAGACTTGTTAAAAGGTCCTATTCTGTTTGTGGTATAAGTAACTTTTATCACATCACTTTTCCCGGGCAGGATCGGTTGCTTGGGCCATGTAGGCACAGTACAACCACAGCTGGACTTCGGCCTGGAGAGAATAAGTGGCTCTTTGCCATCATTGGTAAATTTAAATTCACATCCACCATCTGAATTCTGAACAATAGTACCGTAATCGTGAACAAATTTATCAAAAGTAACCACCGGTGCATTTGGATTTTCAATCGGTTCCTGGCTGGTCTGGGCAGTAAGTTGTATAGCCACAAACAAACTAAGGGCTATAATAATCAATGACTTTTTCATCCTAATTCAATTTTTTATGTTTGTTAAGAGAACTGCAAAATTAATAATTATTGTGTTGGAATTCAATTTTCCTATACCTTTCCTCTAAAAAAACATTATTTCAGGTCAGAGGTAGCTTCCGTATGATTTTATATGTTTCTGTTTATATTTGCATACAAATATTGTGTCGGGTTTATATCATTGTATGCAAAAGTCATTCCATTATACCTTTATAGCCATGAAGAAGCAATACATATCATTAATCGTTTTAATCTTTTTTGTATCATTCTCCTGTATTAATTCAAATCAAAGCACATCAAGCGAACCCATTGCAGGTATAGAGATTGCGGCAACAGGACCCGATGCTATCATTTACAAGACCAAGGATGATTATAACATGCTTGTACCGGTGATCATGAATGCGGAAAAAACAGATATTGTTTCCTATCCTGCTCCCGGAGACCTGAAATATAAGGGCAAAGCAGCAATTCCAACTCAACTGGCTGATGGTTTCCTTCTTGATAACAGGGGTATTAATGAGCACGTAGCCTTCCTAAACATTAGCTATGAGGATTATATGGTTCTCAAAGAAACACCGGCTAAAGATGAACTGATGGAAATGATTGTCGATAATGACCCGCTTACAGTGATGTTCAGCTGTGGTAAGCGCGCACTTTACAACAATGATGTTCAGGAGTTGAACACCTACATCCTTGAAAATGATTTCAGTAAATTCAAAAAACTGAAATAAGCATGATTATCTGATCTTTTTACCATTTCCGGTTCTCTCATTTTTCTTAGTTTTGTAGGTAAGCAAGAATTTCTGCCAGATGGCTATTAAGAAAAAATTCGGTGCATTCGCCGGTGTATTTACACCTTCCATCCTCACCATCCTGGGGGTGATCATGTATATGAGGCTTGGCTGGGTTGTTGGACAGGCAGGGATCATTACAGCCATAGGCATCATTCTGCTTGCTCATATCATATCGATCTCAACAGGTCTCAGTATTTCCAGCATAGCCACCGATAAGAAGATCAAGACCGGTGGCATTTATTATATTTTATCGAGAAGCCTTGGATTGCCCATGGGAGGCTCGATAGGGATCACCATATTTGTAGGTACGGCGCTAAGCATTTCCCTGTATATCATTGGTTTCTGTGAAAACTTCCTGGGTATTGAAATGATCCGTGAGATCACAGGATTGGGCAACAGCATTCAGGATTTCAGGATACTGGGGACTATCATCCTGGTTCTGCTGATATTCATTGCCTATATCAGCACTTCCATAGCGATAAAAACACAGTTTTTCATTCTGGGGGCTATAGTGCTTTCGCTGGCATCCATCGGTATCGGATTGTTTACCGGAGATACTTCCTCCGGGGAAAATATCAGTTGGCTTCCTGTTGCAAAGGGTATTTCACTTACAACCGTATTTGCGATCTTTTTCCCTGCAGTAACAGGGTTTACTGCCGGAGTAGCTATGTCTGGCGACCTGAAAAACCCACAAAAGAACATTCCTTTAGGAACCCTGACCTCCATCGTGACAGGACTCCTCGTTTATTTGGCTCTTGCCTTAGGCTTTGGCCTGCTTGTCGACAGACAATTGCTGTTGGAAGACAATAACTTCCTGATGAAGATAGCATGGTCCTCACCACTTGTTGTTGCAGGTATATGGGGTGCGACCTTATCCTCGGCCCTGGGCGGGATACTCGGCGGTCCGCGCATTTTGCAGGCCATGTCGCGCGACAGGATCACACCAAAGGTCTTTGGAAAAGGGTATGGCATCAACAATGAACCCCGCAATGCACTCCTTATGACATTCCTGCTCGCTGAATCCGGAATTTTGATAGGAGAACTCAATGTTATTGCGGCAATCGTTACCATGTTTTTCATCGCTGCATACGGCTTCATCAACCTTGCCTTTGCACTGGAAAAGTGGGCAAGCGCCGATTTCAGGCCCAGCTTCAAAATTTCAAAATGGGTTGGGATCATTGGTTTTGCAGCATGTTTCGGGGTGATGTTCAAACTCGACACCCCGGTGATGTTCCTTTCCATGATCATTCTTGCCGGGATCTATTTGTATATCAAACGGAAAAAACTCGAACTCGACTTCGGTGATGTATGGCAAAGTGTATGGTCGTCTATAGCCCGGTCGATCCTGCACCGCATTGACCGCAAGGGGCTGGAAGAACGTAACTGGAGGCCAAATATCATACTTTTCAGCGGGGGCAGCAAAAGCCGCCCTCACCTTATACAGTTTGGAAAAGACCTTGTGGGAAACCAGGGCTTTCTGTCAAATTTCGACCTCATCCTGAATAGCTCTGCAACTGTCTTGTTTAAAAAACACCAGCAATCCGTCGATGATGACCAGGCTAAAGACAATGAGGGTATGTTTACCCGCCGACAGGAATGCAAGAATATTTACGAAGGCATTGAAGCAATCTCCTCAACTTATGGGTTTTCCGGGGTTGAGCC
>JAGLYE010000055.1 GCA_023132505.1 Bacteroidales bacterium
ACTGAGAGATCCCCTTAGCTTGCTTTTACTTAAGAGACAATTACACCGGACAGTAGAATATTTTTATAGTAAATGTTAGCTCAGTTGGTTTAGAGCGCATGCTTGACAGGCATGAGGTCACTGGTTCGATTCCAGTACATCCCACAAAAAATGCCCCCCCGAGTACTCGGGGGTTTTTTTGTTTTATTCCCTCATTTTATGAAAAAAGCAGAAAAAAAATAAAAATTATTTATTATTTTAGTAGTCTGTAAATCAGCAAGTAAAGGTGCTTCTGAGAGTTATTTTGTAATTAATTTTAATTTTTTTTTTACCTCACAGGGTTACCTTTTGTCCTTATTCGGTATTAATAAGTGTTTGAGAGGGTAAAGGCTCTCATAACATAACTTAATTAAAAGTCTTAATTCAATAAATTAAAAAGCATTATCAAATGAAAACTTTAACAGAAGACCTCAACAACGTTGCTATCCTGAATGAAATTGAAATGAGTAAGATTTTTGGTGGTGACAATACCACTACCGAAGACGAAGACGTTTGGATGTAAAACTTTTCTATAAAATTTAAGATATATCATTCTTCCGGACAGCGACTTACGTTGTCCGGAAGAATATTTATATAAGAAATACATAACTTTCTTAACTTTCGTTCCTAATTTAGCTGCATGGGACGAAGGTTTTTTTTATTCCACATATTTGCTATTCTATTTATTTTTCCATCCCCTTGCTATTCTTCGGGTGATGATTCCTTAACTATAGAACAAATTAATATACAGGGCAGGCAATTTGCCGATGAAGGTAATTTTGATGCAGCTGAAAAGGCATTTAATTCCATTCTCCTTATCGACCCCGGTTCTGTCCCGGCCAGGAATAACCTGGGTGTAATCTATAAATTGCTTGGGCGGTATAATGATGCTTTAAGGGTTTACTCTGAAGCTGAAAGTATTGTAAAAAGGGAATGTGGGTCAAGCTGTCCTGAATTGGCGTCTTTGTATTTGAATATTGGTATTATATATAATCAGAAACAGGATTATGAGCTTGCATTGCAATATTTGGATTTTGCAGAGAGCCTGTTCCGTGCTTCAGCCATTCAAACCAGCCAGGCAAGTTCTGTTTATAATAATATCGGCAATTCATATTTTGGAATAAAGGACTGGCGGAAAGCCCTCCAATCATACCAAAAGGGGATATTGGCGAAGAAGGCATTAAATTCGAGAGGGCTGGACATTTCTTATGCCAACTGTGCCAGCACATACGAAAACCTGGGAGAATTGGACTCAGCCAGAATGTATTATGATTACTCCATTGAGTCAAAGATTGAACAGTATGGCCCGGATAATTTTCGCCTGATCAATACTTACAACAATTATGGTGTCTTGCTTCAAAATATGAGTAAAAGCAAGCTTGCATTGCAGTACCTGTTAAAAGCTCTTGAATTGTCAGGTGAGAATTACCCTGAAAAGCATCCGGAAACAGCAGATTGTCAAAGACGTTTAGGATCATGGTACCTGGCAGCAGGTGAGACTGGGAAGGCGCTCGAACATTATCAGAAGGGCATCAATGCAGTGGTTTTCGATTATAATAATATGCATATTTATAGTAATCCTTTGCAGGGTGATGAGATCATTTCTGAGCCAATATTGCTGGAGATATTGATGGGTAAGGCAAATGCTCTTTCTACGCTATATCAGGAAGAAAGGGATACAGATGCCCTGGTGGCTTCACTGGCAACCCTTGAGCTTGCGAATATGCTTACCGAAAAAATGCGTTCTGCATACCTTGGGCAGCAGAGCAAGCTCTTCATAACTGAATATGCCAGGACCGGTTTCGACAGATCGATCCGGACAGCTTTTGATCTTTACAGGATTACCGGAGAACTGGAGTATGCCAATAAGGCTTTCGTTTACGCTGAAAAAAGCAAATCGTCTGTATTGCTTGCTTCCTTGCAGGATGTGGAAAACAAAAAAAATCTGGGAATCCCCTCTGATCTGCAAATTTTTGAGCAGGACCTGAAACGGGAAACTGATTTATACAAGAAAAAACTTTATGAAGAAAGGCAAAGGCTATCCCCTGACTCGCTTAAGCTTGCCAAATGGCAGGGAAAACTCTTAAACCTGAGTCAGCAACTCGACAGCATCGATAATGTCATACGAGAGAAATTCCCCGAATTTGCCACAAAATACAATAATGAGGTGATTGGCCTTGCCGGGATAATGGATGGCCTGGAAAGGGACAGGACGCTTGTGGAATACTCATTAAGCGATTCCTCTTTGTTCATCTTTGTGGTTGGCAACGACGATTATTATATCACCAGATTAGGCATCGATTCATCCTTTCATGCTCATGTTTATGCATTGAGCCAATTTTTGAGGGATAACGATTTTGCCAATAACTCCATTGCAGATTACCGGTCGTATGTGCAAGCGGCATATTCTCTGTATCAGATATTTTTACTGCCTGTTGAGGAGCAGATTAAAGGAAAAAGGCTGCTTATTATCCCGGATGGTGAACTGGGGTATATTCCTTTTGAGGCATTGCTGACAGACCTGCCCTCAGGGGAGATTATGGATTACAGGACTTTGCCCTATCTCATATATAAATACAGGACGAGTTATTCATATTCTGCAACCCTTCTTTTCAGCGATAAGATAAAGCGGGAAAAGCCTGATAAACAATTACTGGCATTTGCGCCGACCTATGAGAATATGGATGAGATAAACAGCGATAAGTTCCCCACTTATCGTGATTATTCAATCTACCTGGTTCCTCTCAGGTTTATTTCGAGAGAGATCGAGAGCATCAGCAATATCATAGATTGCGACAGTTATGAAGGTTTTGATGCAACGGAGCAGGTCTTTAAAGAAAAGGCACCGCATTATAATATCCTGCATCTGGCTATGCATACCCTTATCAATGATGAAAACCCCATGTATTCACAACTGGTTTTTACCTTAAATAATGACACGCTTGAAGAAAATGATGGATTGCTGAATGCTTATGAGATCTTTAATATGCAGCTGAGTGCCCGTATGGCAGTGCTAAGTGCTTGTAATACCGGTTATGGAAAGCTCCAGAAAGGGGAGGGGATCATGAGCATGGCCAGGGGGTTTATACATGCGGGAGTACCTACGATCATCATGACCTTATGGGCTGTTGAGGATCAGTCGGGATCTATACTGATGACTAAGTTTTATGAGAATCTGGTTGAGGGATTAGAAATAGATGAAGCTTTACAGCAAGCAAAACTCCAATACCTGCAGGATGCTGATCAGTTGAGTGCTCATCCCTACCTTTGGTCAGGTTATGTAAGCATTGGTGATACACATGCATTGATCGTTCCTTTCTTTGGAAATTTATACCGGTTTATCACTGCCATTGTTGGTTTGGGAGTTATCTTATTCCTGATCTTGCGATATCGAAGGAAAAATGTGAAGGCATAAAAAAACCCCCCGATTACTCGGGGGGCTCTTTCAAAAGTCTGTCTTAACTCAATGAAATTTAAAAGTCCCGATCAATCTCGTATGCTCTTCAGTATATCATGGGCTCTATCCTTGTATGTACTGTTACCAAGACTGATCGTAAGGAATAGCTTTTCTGCTTCAGCATTATTATTTAATTTCAGGTAACAGAGCGCGGCGTACCATTCAGCACGTTCCGAGTAAAGGCTTTGTTCGCTCTGAATAATGAATTTAAATGCCTCATCAGCATGCAAGTATTTCCCTAATTCAATATATGATATTCCTGAATAGAATCGCACAGGTATATTTTTTTCGTCTGCCTTCAATATCTGGGCAAATAACTCAAGTGCAGAATCATAATTTTTTTCTTCATATAACTGGAATGCCTGGATCAGGGTGGCATTCTGGCTGTCGGTACCCCTGATGAGCAAGGCAGCATCAGGTTGATAATATATTTTGAACAAACTGTCGTTCGACATATTCCCATCCGGGCGCAGGAAATATAAAGAGAGGGATGTAATTATCAGCAATACAACGAATGATGCTGCTGCGATCCTGGATAATTTATGCCGCAGGATGGTACGTAACAGTCCGGGTTGTTTCTTGTTTTGTGTAAGGTCGTGGACAAGATCGAGTTTCTTTCTCAATTCTATGACCTCACTTTCCTGGATAGCTTCATCTATTTCCTGGTGAAGTTCGAACTCAGCCATGAGCTCCGGGTCGTCCTTGAGATCCAGGTCGAAGGCCTCAAGTTCTTCTCCGCTCAACTCCCCACTGAGCTTTTCGTCGATAAGTTCGAACAGATTTTTTTCTAATGTTTTCATTGTCTTATTTTATTGAATTCAGGGTCGTTTTTTATCCTTTTTACCAGTATTTCTTTACATTGGAACTTTCTCTTCTTGGCGTACTTTTCACTTCCAAAACCCATGGTTTGTGAGATTTCCTGCAATGATTGTTTTGCGAAAAACAACCTGAGCACCTTTTGGCAATCCTCACTTAATGTAAGGAAATGCTTTTGATAAAGTTTGAATCTCTCACTCTTGGGATCAAAAAATGATCCACCCAGAGGTTCTTCCGCGATCTCAAAATCGCCATCTGCAACCAGCATTACACCTGAAGTCTTGCGCTTTTCAAGCTCCTTTAACCATAAGTTCTTGACAATTGCGTAAACATATGTTTTAAAAGAGCATGTGATCGCAAAGCTTTTATCGTTCACCTTCCTGTAAATAGCTACAATGGCTTCCTGGAAAACATCCCGGGCATCTTCTTCATTGCCACTGTTGTTATTTATGAAGGCCTTTACTGAGGGGAAAAACTTCTTGTAGATGTACTCCAATGTATCGGAGTCATGCAATCGTATACCCTCCAGTAACGATTCTTCAATGTAATGCATCACAGTTCCAACTATTAATACTGATTTTTGAAAAAGGTAACCCTGTTTCAATAAAAATTTTTAAACATTTTTTTTCTTAAAAGGCTTAATCAATGAAAATCAGTGTGATAGTTAATAAATAATTTCTACTTCAATGATAAATATACGACAAAATTAAAATTTTGTTCTGTTTTTCGGCATAATGATTTATTTATTCGCACAAATTATCGAAAAATTAATCTAATTTTAATTAAAATAAGCTTATGCTGAAAGCTGTTTTTTATAGTGGTCTTTTATGGATTCTTTGGAGTGTCTTGTTCATGGCTTCCAGCCGGGGCCAGCATGCTGAATCGATCCGCTTTGTATTTTACAATGTTGAGAATTTATTTGATATTGAAGATGACTCACTGACAGCAGATGAAGAATTCACACCCGAAGGGGACAAGGTCTGGAATATTAACAGGTACCATGAAAAGGTCGATAACATTGCAAGAACGCTAACAGCAGTTGGTGAATGGGAGTTACCGGCACTTGCAGGCTTGTGTGAGGTCGAAAACAGGGCAGTGTTGGATGATCTGACAGCACATAGGCTTCTATCTGCTGCAGGGTATGAGGTAATACACCGGGATTCACCTGACAGGCGTGGGATTGATGTAGCATTGCTTTACAAAACTGCTTTCTTTTCACCTATCGAATCAGTATGGATCCATGTTACATTCCCAATTGATACCAATATGGTAACAAGGGATATCCTTTATGTAAAGGGGCTTTTGTTTCAAATGGATACCATACATATATTTATTAATCACTGGCCGTCACGCTGGGGTGGGGTAGAGGCTTCCTTGCCGAAACGCGTTGCGGTGGCAAGCATACTCAGGAAATATACCGATTCATTATTCGTTGCAGAGGAAAACCCTAACATACTCATTGCCGGTGACCTGAATGATAATCCTTGTGATTCTGCCGTTCATAAGGTTTTGGGAGCCCGGAAAAATCATGATGGCCGGGCGGGAGAATTATATAATCTTATGTTTCCGCTGTATTTGGGCGGAAAGGAAGGAAGCCTGAAATACAGGGCTGATTGGGAGATATATGACCAGATCATTGTTTCTGCATCTTTACTTGATAAAACCGGCCTTCAGGTCAAAAATGGAAAAGCAAGCATTTTTTCATCTGAATATTTGCTAAAGGAAGATGAGAAATACTTAGGTGTGAAGCCATTCAGAACTTATGCAGGGCCGAGATACCTGGGAGGTTTCAGTGACCATCTGCCGGTGTTCATCGATTTAATAAGATAAATTTAGGGATACTTAATTGCTGATGAAAAGCTCAGAGGAATATGCGTATTAATTAGCGGTTATTCTCATGCAGTCCGCATTCTTTATGTTCCGCTTGCTCCCACCACCATCGTCCGCCACGTATATCATCGCCAGGGCTGATAGCCCTTGTACACGGCTGACAGCCAATACTCGGGTATCCCTTGTCGTGAAGTTCATTATAAGGAATATCATGGGCCTTGATAAAATCCCAAAGCTGCGTTTCAGTCCAGTCTGTGAGTGGGTTTATTTTGACCAGCCCGAAATTCTCGTCCCAGGATACCACGGTCAATCCCTGCCGGGTAACCGACTGTTCGGAACGTAGTCCGCTTATCCAAGCCTTTGTGCCTTTCAGTGCACGTTTCATAGGTATGATCTTGCGGATGTGGCAGCATTCTTTCCTGTTTTTTATGCTTTCGTAAAAAAGATTGATGCCTTTATTGTTGACCATTTCTTCAAGCTGTTCGTAATCAGGAAAATATACTGAAATATTGATATCGTAGCGTTTATTGGTCTTGTCGATCAGGTCAATTGTTTCCGGAAACAGCCGGCCTGTATCAAGGGTAAATATTTTTACATCCTTATTGATTTGTGACAGCAAATAGGTTAGTACCTGGTCTTCTGCACCAAGGCTGGTAGCAAATGCAAGCTCTTTACCGTATTGATTTACGAAGTATGAAAGGATTTCCCCCGCTTGAGCATTTACAAAACGTTCATTTAATTTTCTAAGCTGCTGGTCTAGGTCAGGAGAAAGCATAATATTAGTAAATATGGGCTTAACAAAGGTAATAAATTAAATTAACTTTGGATGCGTATAAACCCAAGCAAGCATACAATGAAGAGGCTCCATTTTATTGCGATCGGGGGCAGTGCCATGCATAATCTTGCCCTGGCGCTGCACAGTAAAGGATACAAGGTAAGCGGTTCTGATGACGAGATTTTTGAACCCTCGCGCAGCAGGTTAAAAAAGCATGGGCTGCTGCCTGATTCAAATGGCTGGTTCACTGAAAAGATCTCCCGGGATATTGATGCTGTCATCCTGGGTATGCATGCCAAAGCCGATAACCCCGAACTGTTAAAGGCCAGGGAACTGGGAATTAAGATCTATTCCTATCCGGAGTTTTTATATGAACAGTCAAAAAATAAGCAGCGTGTCGTAATTGCCGGCAGCCATGGAAAAACAACCATCACGGCCATGGTAATGCATGTTTTACAGCAAAGCGGCATTGACTTTGATTTTATGGTGGGCGCACAGCTTGATGGTTTTGATGTGATGGTGAAGATCAGCGATGATGCCGGTGTGATGATCATTGAAGGAGATGAATACCTGACCTCACCCATCGACCCAAGGCCTAAGTTTCATGTGTACAGGCCTCATATCGCCCTGATCACCGGTATAGCATGGGACCACATCAACGTATTTCCTACATTTAAAATTTACACTGAGCAATTCAGGGAATTCATCAGGCTCATTGAGCCGGAGGGCATGCTCATTTATTATGATAAGGATGCTGTATTGCAAAACATCGCAGGGTGCAATCCCGCCATCAGCATAGTCCCATATAACTTGCCCCCATTCGTCAGAAAAGGCCGTGAGATCTTTTTGGCAGAAAATAACAAAGAATATCTGATCCACGTATTTGGCGACCATAATTTGCAGAACATTGCCGGGGCGATGGAGGTGTGTAAAGCTCTAGGGATCTCAAGGGAAGCATTTGCAGAGGCCTTCACAAGCTTTAAAGGGGCATCTAAAAGGCTTCAGCTGGTTGATGAAACACAGAACACCGCCATCTACCTTGATTTTGCTCATGCTCCTTCAAAATTAAAGGCCACAGTAGCAGCTATGAAAGGCCAATTTCCTGAACGGAAACTTGTTGCCTGTATGGAATTACATACTTACAGCAGCTTGAACAGCGAATTCCTTCAGCAATACCATGGAGCCATAGAACCAGCGGATATAGCTATGGTATATTTTAACCCACATACGATCGCATTGAAAAATCTTCCTGAAATTACAAAAGAAATGGTGATGGATGCTTTTGGAAGGGATGATCTGCTGGTATACAATGATTCGGAAAAGATGCTTGCTGAACTACTAAAACAGGATTGGGATCAAAGCAACCTTCTTCTGATGTCGTCAGGGAATTTTGATGGTTGGGATATAAATGAGATTGCAGAGATGATTCTGAAGAAATA
>JAGLYE010000056.1 GCA_023132505.1 Bacteroidales bacterium
CAGTTAGAGACAAACTAAAATTTTAACCGGACACCAATAGTTTGGAGTTCGAAGTTCGGAGTTCGGAGTTCTGGTATTTGATTTCTATTTCCTTCCTCCACCACCAGGCCTTCTGCCCTGGCCTCCACCCATTTTCTGCATGAGTTCAGGATGTTCCTGAATGTATTTCATCCTTTCTTCCTGGGTCATGTTCATGAGCTTCTCGCGTAGTTCCTCAGGACTCAGCTCCTCTTTTTTCTCCGGCTTCCCTTTTTCTTGCTCGTCAAGCCGTTTGAAGTGGTTTATGATGGCTGTATCCAATGGATTAATACTATATTCCGCAGCTCCTTCAGGTGGAACAAGGTAAATATCTTCGCCTTCGTCCAGGCCTGCACAGATGATGATCTTATTCTCATTACTCTTTCCGAGGATCACCTGCTGTCTACTTCTACCCATGTAAACATATGATATGCTATCATTGCTGTGGATACATTCAATCGGGACAAATACAACACTGTCGATCACATCAGTAATGATCATATTTTTTGTTGTCATAGCCGGCCGAAGAATAGAATCAAATTCATTTACCTCAATGATGACCTCAAACACCTTAGCATTGGAATTCCGCATCTGTTCACCGATATTGGCCACTTCAATAACATTTCCTGTATACTCCTTATCGGGGAATGCATCAATGCCGATATTCACCGGCTGGCCAACTTTAACCTTGCTGATATCAATTTCATTCACATAGGTGCGTGATTTCATTTCTGTGAGATTTGGCAGCTCAGCCACAACAGGATCCCAAACGCTGAAGGTAGCTCCAACACCCTGCTTTTGTCCATTCCAGTCGCGGCGATAGATCACCATACCTGACTTAGGGGCATAAATTGTAAACTGATCCAGCAGATCGAGCATTTCCTGGTACTCTCTCTGTGCTTTCCTGAGTTTTGTATTCACCTCTGCCATGTTGGCCCTTGCCTTTTTAAGCTTCAGCTGATAGTTTTCCACGGCCTGGCTATAAGCCCTTTCTGCTTTATCGAGATCGATCTTTGCCTGCCGCTGAGTGGCCGGAGGTTCATATATCGATTGGTCAACAGTGATCTGTCGTTCTTCCAGATTGTACTGCAGGTTTACAAGTTCGTCCCTGGCATTCCGTAAATCCATGGTTGTGTCCAACTGGTTCTGTGTAAATTTCGTATATAGCGACTCCAGGTCAAGTTCATTGTCTTTCAGGCGGTTTGTAAGCTCCGAACGATCGAGGGTTGCCACATAGTCGCCTGAATCAACAACAGTACCATCAGGTATAATGTCATCGATCTTCAGGTTCCATATTCTAAAATTCCTGAGCCCGGACGGGCCAAGAATCTTTTCCGAGCTTTTTGCTTCCAGTTCACCCGTAGTAGATACCTTGATCTCAAATAAGCCCATTTCTGCCGAAACCTCAAGGGATTCAGCTGTAGTCTTGGAAGAGCCAAAAAACACATAGAGCAGGATTATCACTAATATGATAACGGCAAGCCCAATATAAATCCTGTATTTTTTCATAATATTTAGGTATGGTTATTTATTCATCAGTTCTCCAATAATATTTTCTACGCTTATCCCCTCTGCCTCAGCCTTATAATTTCTTATGATCCGGTGTCGCAATACTGAAACAGCCACAGCATTCACATCCTCAATATCAGGTGAATATTTTCCATGCAAGGCAGCATGGCATTTTGCCCCCAGGATCATGTATTGCGAAGCCCTTGGGCCTGCACCCCAGTTCAGGTATTCATTTGCAAGTGTATGCGCCAGTTTTGTTCCCGGCCTTGTCATAGATGCAAGCTTCACAGCATATTCATAAACATTGTCGGCAAGGGGGATCCTCCTTACAAGGTTCTGGAAATAAATGATCTCATCACCGCTCACTACCATTTCCGGGATTTCCATCTCCTTAAATGTGGTATTCTTCACAACATCAACTTCCTCCTCGAAAGAGGGATAATCAAGCCAGACATTAAACATAAACCTGTCGAGTTGTGCTTCAGGCAATGGGTAGGTTCCCTCCTGTTCGATAGGGTTCTGTGTTGCCAGGACGAAGAATGGTTCGCTCAGTTTATAGTTTTTCCCGGCTACCGTAATTGCTTTCTCCTGCATGGCCTCGAGCATGGCGGCCTGTGTTTTGGGAGGGGTACGGTTGATCTCATCTGCAAGAATGATGTTGGCAAACACCGGGCCCTTAACAAACCTGAAAGATCTGTTTTCATCAAGGATCTCCGTACCAATAATATCAGAAGGCATGAGGTCGGGTGTAAACTGAATGCGGCTATAGCTCAAGCCAAGTGCTTTGGCAATTGTATTTACCATAAGTGTTTTGGCCAGTCCCGGCACACCCACCAACAGGGCATGTCCACGGCTAAAGATAGAGATGATCACATTTTCGATAACCTCATCCTGACCAACGATCACTTTGGCGATCTCTGCTTTCAGTATCCCGTATTTCTTTACCAGGGCATCAACAGCTTCAACATCCGATTTATATAGGTCATTCATATTTTCAAAATTAAACAGGGCAATCACTCACGAACTTCAAACCAATCGAATTCAAACTCGCATTCCCTGAACTTATCATTGATCCTGATATAGGTCTTCTCCGCTTTCTTTGCGATCCACTCCTGAAAAGTTTTCGCTTTCTTCTCCTCCAGGGCCCATTCCTGGATCTTGTTATAATCTTCTCTCAGGTTCGCCCGGTGTGGCAGCGTCCTCTTCTTAAGGTAGAGCAATCTGTATGCTTGTTTTCCATCTTCCGTTTCCATTAGGACCGGATTTGAAAGTTCGCCTACCTTAAGTTTATCGATTACAAAAGAAACCTGTGGATCGAGATCCGAAACTTCGAAACCGTTTGTACCGGTCAAAGGGTTAATGAGCAATCCTCCGTTATTCTTGTTATCTCCGTCAGAATACTGCAACACTGCTTCATCAAAAGTGAGTGAGTCTGTACGAATCAGGTTTGTTACCGTATCCAGGTATGCTTTTGCCATGGCAAGATCAACAGGGGACACTTTCGTTTTCAGCAGTATATGCCTGACATTTACATATTCTCCTTTTCTTTCGATTAGCTGAATGATGTGGAAGCCGGCCTTTGTTTCAACAATCTCCGATACCTCACCATCATCAAGTTTGAAGGCAACAGCTTCGAACTCCTTGTACAGTTCTCCTCGTCCGTAGAACCCAAGTTCCCCGCCTTTTTTGGCAGAGCCCGGGTCTTCTGAATAAAGGATGGACAGTGTGGCAAAGTTCTCCCCTTCGATCACACGTTTACGCAATCCCCGCAACCTGTCCTTGATCATCAGCTTTTGCTCCAGGCTGACAGGTGGCAAGCGTATGATCTCCCCGATTACTACAATTGAGTTGACCAACGGAATGCTGTCTACAGGAATGTTTTTGAAAAAAGATTTCACATCCGAAGGGGTTACAGAAACGTTTTCCACGATGGAGCCCTGAGTCCTGTCCACCTTGAGCTGGTCTTCAACATCCTTGCTAAATTCTTCCTTAAACTCTTCTATCGATTTACCATAATACTCTTCAAAGCGTTCACGGGAACCCAATTGTGCAATAAAGAAACGCAATCGCTGATCCATCGTTTGTTCTATTTCCACGGCTGAGACCACAACTGAATCAATCTCGGCCTGGTTAAGAAGCAACTTCTGGAAAAGCAGGCTTTCGAGCATCTGACAGCGGACTGAGGTCCCGCCACCAATAATACCGCTTTGCATGCGATATTGATAATACTGGTTTTCAATATCCGATTCAAGGATGATATTTTGCCCTACTATAGCCACCACCTGATCGATGATTTTCTCTTCCTGCGCTTGTATTGCAAAGGAAGAAATCAGTGTGATAAGGGCGATAAGCAAAGTACGGGCTTTCATATTGTATGGCTCATATTTAATTCTATAAACATATTATAGAAGGTGTTTATTGTCTTATTAATAAATCTCGACCTGATTATGTTCAATGGCATCCTGAAGCACCGTTTGCCGCATGTTTTTTATCAGGTCATTCTTCCGCCTGTTCAAGATGATCTTTTGAATTTCATTCTCCACAAATTGCATCGGGGACACGCTGTCGGCAGGCTTATAATCCCGCACATAGATCATGTAAATATATACAGAATCCCTCAACTCCAGGTATCGGCGGTTGGCCTTGAATTGCGAGAAAGAATATGACTCAAGGGGAAGGATGTCAGAAACCTCTTCCATATCAAGCCATAGCTCCTCCATAATGTTAAATGATTCAGCATATTTGCTGCTATACAGCGCCAAAGAATCTTTTTCTTCGGGAACGTCAGATTTGATAAACTGCCTGAATTTACTTATTGCCGGAGAATCGGCATGCAACATCAGGTATTGCAAATTCATAATATCTTCCTTCAGGATAAAATTGCGTTTATTCCACTGATAGTATTCCTGCATCGCCTCAAATGAAATATTCGTATCGAGTTCTTGCCTCACCAGCATCTTCTCATATTCAAAAATGATCAGGCTGTTCCTGTACTGTTCAATCCTATCGGAAAAGTCTTTGAGGTCTTCCGGAAGATTTTCACGGGCTTTCTTTACTATCAACTCCCTGTCAACCCAATTTCGAACAAATGTTCTGACGACCGTCAGGCTGTCACGGGTAGATGCCCCCGGAGGGATGATCCCTTCAAGGTCTGAGGCATAAAGATATTTATCATAAACCCGTACCAGGACATCTCCTGAACCGGAATTACCGGTTGGTGTACACGCAATTATCCATACCGTTAATACCAGAAAAGCAAAATGGCTGACAATTCGTTTATTGAATATCTTCAAGTACATCCTCATGCACAACAACAGTGTATTTTTCTTTCAGTAAGCGAACCCATTCCTCTTCTAAAAAGTTCTGATAATCAGATGTAATGAGTCCTCTGGCTTCGTCGATAGATTTAGGTTCCGGATCCCTAAGGTTTGTTACCAACCCAAATATAATTGAGTTTTCATTATTTGACCTGCCATCATAAAGTTCATTAAAATCAGTAAGTTGCATTGTTGGTGTCAGGCCTTCTTTCCACTCAACCATATCGATGAAGTCATTATCACCCATTGCATAAATACCGCTTTGTAAGATTACAGATCTCATAGTATCCAGTCCGATATCCATCAGGCTTTGCTTTCCTTCAGCAGCAGCTGTGATCATTTTACGGATTTCTTCTTCCAGTGCCGGGTCATTCAGGATGATAATATCGGCTTCCAGCCTTTCACCCCACATATAATTCCCGCTATTTACTGAATAAAACTCCTGCAGGCCAAGAGTATCCTTCACAGCCTTGCTCCAAACTCTTTCATCGGTAAGATTAAAAAGCAAGATACCGTCACGGTATTCCTGCATCAGCATCCTGAAATCAGGGTATTTCTCTTCCAGCCGGCTGTCTTCCAGTTCTATGCATATTACATTAACATAGTCCCGGTACTGAGTATAGAAGAAAGCTTCCAGTCCGGCAGTTCCGCGTCTTGTTTGTTTTTGCTCCAGGTAGCTGGCAAAATCATGCTGGCTGTATTTCTTGCCCCCCAGCTGAAATATCTTTTTACCAAAGGATAAAACCTTATCTGCACTCCATTCCCTTGCATAAAATGATGAGTCGATCGCATTAAGGAGTTCCTGCAGATTCTCAGGAAATTCTTTAAATCCGTTTTCGGATTTTATTTTGAGGATAACCGTTTCCCTGCTCTTTTGAGCGCGGGTATCTTTTGTCATTTTTCTTTTCAGCTCAAGCACTTCCACCTTATAGTCTCCAGGTCGTTGCCTGTGGATCAGTTTAAGGATATGCCAGCCGAAAGAGGTCAATACAGGTTGAGAGATGTCTCCGGAATCCTGAATGTCTGACACTGCGACAATGAACTCAGGCACCATTCTGTTGGAACCAAACCTTGGCAGTATGCCGCCTTTGTCTTTGGACCCGCGGTCGTCGGAAAATGCCGATACCAGGCTCTCAAACTTTTCGCCATCCAGCATACGCTGGTAAAGGTCGTTGATCTCATTTTCTTTCCTTAAGGAATCCTGTGCGGTAGCATTCTTCGGCATAGACAGGTAAAGGTGTGCGACAGTGGCTTTCCCCATGGCTTCTTGCCTATCTGTGGCCTTAATGATGTGATAACCGTATGCCGTCCTCACAGGCATTGAAATTTCACCAACTGCTGTACTGTATGCACCACTTTCGAAAGGATAAACCATATCGAAAACAGTAAAATATCCCAGGTCTCCGCCATTGCCTTTACGCATCTGTCCCTGAGTTTCTCTGTCCCTAGCCGAGGGATCATCAGAAGTCTCGGCAGCAACAACTGTAAAGTCTTCTCCCGCGAAGATCCTGTCCCTTACTGTCATAATCTTCTTGTAAGCAAGGAGTGAATCCGCAGGTAACGCGTTTTCGTCTACCTTGATCAGGATATGGCTGGCCCTGATATCGTACATCAGGCGGTCATAAGCTTCCCGTAAAAGTTCATCCGTTACTTCCTGGTCATTAAAATAAGGATCAGCCAACTGCTTTCTATACCCGGCCAGTTCATTGACAAAAGCCTTTGCCGTGTCCATTCCAAGGTCACGGGACTCTTTAACCTTTAGCCTGAAATTAATGTACAGCTCCAGGTAATCCTGCATTGACTTTTTATCTGCCAGGTCTGTATCCACATTATTCTTGAGATATACATTGAGGAACTCGCTAACACTTATCTGCTCATCATCGATGGCTATCAAGGTACGATGATCTTCTTTTTGTGCCTGAATTGATAATGCGGTGAACAACGCAAATATAAACACACTTATCTTCACTAATATACTTTTCATCATTTGATACTTTCAATAGTTTATGGTTTAACTTATCTGCTATAATTAGGTGCTTCTTTGGTAATGGTTATATCATGTGGATGGCCCTCAATGGTACCTGCAGCACTTATCCTGATAAAGCTGGCATTCCAGATTGCCTCCATATTTTTGGCTCCTGCATACCCCATGCCTGCCCGCAGGCCACCCACCATCTGATGGATAACTTCAGAGAGCATCCCTTTATATGGCACGCGTCCGACAATCCCTTCAGGAACAAGCTTTTTGATATCATCCTCAGTATCCTGGTAGTAACGGTCCTTAGAGCCTTTCGACATGGCTTCAATAGACCCCATGCCACGGTATGATTTATATTTCCGGCCTTCGAAAATGATGGTTTCGCCAGGAGATTCATCAACACCGGCAAAAAGAGAGCCTGCCATGATGGTGCTGGCGCCTGCTACAAGCGCTTTCACAATATCGCCCGTATAACGGATCCCTCCATCGGCAATCACGGGAATCCCTGTTCCCTTCAGCTCCCTGGAAACATTATATACAGCGTTCAGCTGGGGTACCCCCACACCGGCAATAATACGTGTAGTGCAAATCGACCCGGGGCCAATTCCTACTTTTACGGCATCCGCACCTGCATCTTTCAGGTCGCGGGCTGCCTGTTCAGTGGCAATATTGCCAACCACCAGGTCGATACCCTTGAATGTTGACTTGATGAGTTTGGCCATTTTAATTACTCCTTTGGTATGGCCATGTGCTGTATCGATCACGATAGCATCCACACCGGCTTCGACCAGGGCAGCTACCCGATCAGGAGTATCAGAAGCAATGCCCACAGCAGCAGCGGCACGCAACCTCCCGCGTTCATCTTTAAAGGCATACGGCCGGGACTTGATCTTGATAATATCTTTATAGGTGATCAGGCCAACCAGGTGATTGCTCTTGTCAACCACTGGTAATTTCTCAATCCTGTACTTCTGAAGGATATCTGCGGCCTTTTCAAAATCGATGAATTCCGTTACGGTGATCAGGTTTTCACTTGTCATCACCTCCACAATAGGCCTCTCCGGGTTGTCCTCAAACCGAAGGTCGCGGTTGGTAACAATACCAACCAGCTCCTTTTTGTTGTTCACCACGGGAATACCTCCGATGCTGTATTCCTCCATAATGGAAAAGGCATCTTTAACCAGGGCATCTACTCTCAAGGTGATAGGATCGAGGATCATGCCGTTTTCCGCACGTTTGACCTTCCTGACTTCATTTGCCTGATCTTCAATGGACATATTTTTATGGAGCACGCCGATGCCGCCTTCCTGTGCAATGGCAATAGCCATTTTAGATTCTGTGACCGTATCCATTGCTGCGGAAACGATGGGTATATTAAGCTGAATATTTCTTGAAAAATAGGAAGAGATATCCGTATCCCGGGGGAGAACAGATGAATATGC
>JAGLYE010000057.1 GCA_023132505.1 Bacteroidales bacterium
AGTATCAAGTATCAAAAGACTTCCTATCGAAGTATAGTCACACTACCCTGCAGGGTCCTCTGCACGAGCCCTGTCAGGGTTTTTTCATATACCTCGCACACATAAAAATATGTGCCATCAGGACATTCCTTGTTGGTCTTGTGATTTCTTCCATCCCAGTTGATCATTGGATCAGAGGATTCAAAAATGAGCCGCCCCCAACGGTTGAAGATCATGATCTCCACTCTTTCCACACCGCCAACAGTTTCAGGGAAAGGTGTGAAGTAATCGTTGTACTGGTCTCCATTTGGTGTGAAAACATTCGGCAATTCATAACCGGAACATCCCGGCGTGCAAACAATATTACTGAAGGGGCTCTGGTTTCCTGTCGAATCCAGAGCTGTAACAGCGTAACAGCCAAGGGTAAAGCCTTCATGGATGTAGATCAGCGGATCATCACTGCTTTGCATTACTGAGTCGATAAGCGACAGGTCGGAGCTTTCATCGGGGCCATAATAAACATAGTACTGCTTAATGTCCTTATCGCAGGTATCAATGTATATGGTATTGTTCCATTCCAGAATGTTATGATATAACTGACAATCCATATTTACGATCAATTCTGGAATGCAGGGCGGTACATTGTCGATGGGGATACCACACAGCAGCTGGGAATAATTAATGATGGGGTTGATCAGCCCTGCCGTGCCATAGCTGCCCGTACTTTCTATATAGTAACAGTATTCCTCACCATTAATAAGGTTGGAATCAACATAAAATGCTTCGGGGCTTGTGGCCAAAGCGATCCAGGTGGCACTCCCGGTTTCCTGTTTATAAATAGTGTAATATTCATTATTCCATGGCACATCCAATTCCCAGCTCAATTCCAGGCGTTCATCAGTTTCGTATATGTCAAGGTAGATGGTAGTGGCTTGCTGACTGGAACCAATATATCCGAATGATGTACTCAGGAAATCTATTTTATAGTTGTAAGGAAGGCCACTTGTATTCAGGTTTATACTTTGATCAACATAAATGGTATCATTAAGATCCGGGAAACTTTCCACAAATTTAAAATCCAGCCCGTCCATTCCTGCTGCCCTGTAGAGTTCATAATAATATGGCCCGGGGATCTGATTGGTATCCAGTTCGGTGGGTTTCGACCATGCAAGCCTTGCAAAACCATTGCTAAGGCCGGAACTGTCATTGCCGGCATTGGTGATAATGGGAAGATCTTTTTTGAGGCTTGCACAAACCTCTTCCGAGGCATAACTCTCGGCCCCATCAACAAAGATGGCTATGACCATATAGCAATAATCCAGACCATTAATCAAGCCGCCACCATTACCATCATCAACAAAGGTGGTGTCATCAATGGTGGCCGTTTCAAGTATCATGGCATAGCCGGTGTATTCAGGCACCCCGGTCTCGCAATAACCCGGGATATAGCCGTAATAGCCTATCCTTTTATAAAGTTGGTACCTGGTAGCTTTGATGCAGGGGCTTTTGTTCCAGTGTAAATGGATTGCATTTCCGATGCCTTCGGCAGTAAGCCCCTCCGGTGCAGGTCCAATAACTGTTATGGCAACGGTTTTCAATGCAACCAGGTTCACAGGCAGCCCGTTATCTTTTGCCTTGAAGTAAGTGTAATAAGGTTGTTTGCGCACATGATTGCAAAGCGTTGGCCAGGTGAAGGTAGTCTTTACGGTATCGATGCCATAAGCAGGATCAGGGTCTATCCAGGCTGGGCTTTGTTCTACCTCAAAAGCTCCCCCCGTACCGGTCAGTTCTATAATATTACTGTCGGGTTCAGTAGCAACTACTTCGAAAACCAATGTGTTTCCGGCTTCAACACAGGTATCGCTGATACAATGGATTACCGGCGGATGCTGGTTGTCACATCCAACGATATTTATCTGCATATCACGTGTAATACTCCCGATCTTAATACCATTGCGATATTCTTCGATGAGGATGGCGATGTTGAACTCTCCCTGTATAGGTGGTTTAACCCAGAGTACATCCCCTGTTACAGGGTTAATGCCAATACTGTCTGTTGCTATCGGAAGGGTATACCCGGGAATGGGAAGTCCATCTGCACCACGACAGTCGATCAGTTTATAAGCAAGGCTGTCGCCATCAATATCAAAAGCTCCCGGATTATGGATATAGATCTGGTTTACACAGCCGTTGTCGATGGGAGGATTCAGCAAAATTGGTGAGTTATTCATGCCCATGAGCGGGTTGATGGTGAGAATGGTTTCAATATACAAGGGGACGTTTACGGAATTAGGGATATTCATCACACCAAAATTCCGGTTGGGATCTTCCAAAGAGATTATATAGGTACCCGGTGATGAATAGGTGTGGCGCGCTTGTGTGGCTCCGACTTCCGGTACATAGGCGTACACATTTCGGCTGATATCATTGCCGTAATTGATCTTTTCCGTTCTCGGCAATTCACTGCTGCTGCCATCTCCCCACAAGATCTCAAGAAATGGCCTGTCGGCAGGGGCAGAGGTTCGGGTATAGGTGACTACGGTTATTTCATAGGTCAGGCCGGAGACATATTTAAACGTGATCTCTCCTGCCCGCTGATGTGTAGCAAAAGCAGCGGGTAAACATGTGAGCATCATTAATATAATGACAAAATGCTTTTTCATTACAGATCACTTATCATTCAGACCATCTCAAAATTAATAATAATCCTTGGAATAATGCCCCTATAGCATGAAACATTATTATAATTTGATGTAACTTTGTTTATTAGTTCAGTATTGGAGTTAGCTGGTATGTACATCCCCGATCCGGAAACAGAAAAAAAAGAGATCCTTAATCAGTACCGCAACCTGCTCAGGGTTTGGTCGAAGCGGGAAAAGCCTGTCAATAAAAAGCTGGTCCGAAAGGCATTTAACCTTGCTGTGGATGCCCATAAGGATATGCGCAGAAAGTCAGGTGAACCCTATATTTACCATCCCCTTGAAGTGGCCAGGATCACAGCCGGTGAGATTGGACTTGGTACAACTTCAGTTATCTGCGCTCTTTTGCACGATGTAGTTGAAGACTCTGAATACACACTGGCTGATATACGTACTTCATTTGGTGATACTGTTACCCGGATCATCGACGGGCTTACCAAGATCGGGGAGATATTTGAACACCCTTCTTCTTCAGCACAAGCTGTGAACTTCAGGAAAATGTTGCTTACCCTGTCAGTGGATGTCCGGGTGATCCTGATAAAACTTGCCGACCGTCTCCATAATATGCGCACCCTGGATGCCATGTCGCGTGATAAACAGCTAAAAATTGCATCCGAAACCCTTTACTTGTTCGCACCACTTGCCCATCGCCTTGGTCTCCATGCGATTAAAAGCGAACTTGAAGACCTTTCATTGAAATTTCTTGAACCCGAAATATTCAATACGATATACAAGAGACTGGAAGAATCGAGACCGGAACGAAAACGGTTTATCAATAAGTTTATTTATCCGATAAAGAAAGATCTGGCTGGGAAAGGAATGGATTTCAAGATCCTGGGCAGGGAGAAATCAGTATATTCCATCTGGGAGAAAATGAAGAATAAGGAGATTCCCTTCGAGGATGTTTTCGATCTCTTTGCCATCCGTGTTGTCATTGACGTACCTCCCGAACAGGAAAAAGAGCAATGCTGGCGCGTGTATTCAGTGATAACGGACTATTACAGACCGAACCAACGAAGGTTACGTGATTGGATTTCCCTCCCCAGGGCTAACGGTTATGAAGCATTGCATACAACAGTGATGAGCAACACAGGCAAATGGGTGGAGGTACAGATCCGGACCACACGTATGGATGAGATCGCTGAAAAAGGATATGCTGCACATTGGAAATACAAAGATGGCATAGACAGGGAAACCGGTCTTGATGAGTGGCTGAACAAAATAAAGGAAATGCTGCAAAGCGAAGATTCCAGTGCCCTTGACTTTGTGGATGATTTCAAGCTAAACCTTTTCTCGGATGAGATCTTTTTATATACTCCTCAGGGAGACCTCAAAAACCTTCCTGCCGGCTCAACCGTCCTTGATTTTGCATATAATATTCACTCCCAGGTAGGGAACCAGGCCATTGGGGCAAAGGTGAACCATGACCTGGTACCCCTCAGCCATGTGCTGATAAGCGGTGACCAGGTTGAAGTGATCATATCACAGAAACAGCTGCCGGGAGAGGGCTGGTTGGATTTTGTAGTTACTGCCCGTGCCAAGCATCGCATCAAGGCAGCCCTAAAAGATGAATACAGGAAACATGCCGACGATGGGAAGCAACTGCTGCAGAAATACTTTGAGCAACAAAAGGTGGAATTTTCGGAAGGCGTTGCCACACGTTTTATGGAATATATGGATTATCAATCCCAAAACAAGATGTACTATGATCTTGTGAAAGGAAATATCACTCAGCAAAAAGTGAAGGCATTCACGCAACTATCAGATAAAGGCAGTTGGCTGCGGTTTATCAGCCGACCCTTCTCCAGGTCGAAGAATCAGAAATCAGTTAGCCTTGACCTAATAGCAAAATTGAAGCAAAAGCCGGAAACATTGATACTTAGCGATGATATAGAAGATATCCGCTATGTGATCTCCAGATGCTGTAATCCTATCCCGGGCGACGGTGTACTTGGATTTATGAACCGGAAGGGCCGGATCATGATACACAGAACCAATTGCCCGGTAGCCATTCAATCAATGTCGAGCTATGGCAACCGAATCATCAAAGCCAAATGGAGAACCAATGAATCTATAGGATTTCTTACCGGCATTAAGATAAAGGGGGTTGATAAAAAAGGACTTGTGAAGCAAATCTCCGAGGTGATCTATGACAAACACGGCCTTGGGATCCGTTCCTTTAATTTAAATACTCATGAAGGGCTCACCGATGCGGTCATTATGCTCTATATCCAAAATACAGAAACCCTAAATCAACTGATTGATAACCTCAAAAAGATTCCGGAAATTCAAAAGATCAGCCGTATCGACAGAACAGTGGTTTAATTCAACATAGAAATCTGTATCCTTCGACGATAAACATGTTTTTTCTGAGAAACCAGTCCCCCTCTGCTTATTTTACTGTGGACGAAGCATCCGCCACCCGGTATCCGTTTTATAAATTTATTTTTATTTATACCAAATTATAATAGATATTTTATTTAAATTTGAAGCTTGTTTAAAATGTACTTCGATGAAAGACACGAATAAGGATACGTTGGAACAAGTTAAAAAGATTTTTACAGATTATCTTGAGCAGCGGGGACATCGGAAAACACCTGAAAGGTACACAATCTTAAAGGAGATATATGCAACGGAAGGGCATTTTGATATAGAAACCCTTTATATCCGAATGAAGAATAATAAGTACCGTGTCAGCAGGGCTACTTTGTACAATACCATTGAATTATTGCTCGACTGTAATCTCGTTACAAAGCATCAGTTCGGAAACAATTGTGCACAGTTTGAGCGTTCCTACAAGTTTAAAAAGCATGATCATTTTATAAATGTTACTGATGGGAAGGTATTTGAATTCTCTGATCCGAGAATCGAGGATATTAAGGAGTATGTTGAAAAAACCCTTAATGTTGAGGTTACCCATCACTCGCTTACATTTTACGGACATATCAAACAATAAAAACTATTTCCATGAACATTGATGTGTTGCTTGGTCTCCAATGGGGAGACGAAGGTAAAGGGAAAATTGTGGATGTACTCACCCCCCGTTATGATATTATTGCCAGGTTTCAGGGAGGACCCAATGCAGGGCATACGATCATATTTGAAGGAAAAAAATTCGTATTGCACACAATTCCATCAGGGATTTTTTCTGATAAGGCAAAAAACATAGTCGGGAATGGTGTGATCCTCGATCCTTTTATCATGCAAAAGGAACTGGAAAATCTCGATAGCTATGATATCCCTGCCAGGGAAAACTTATTCATTTCACGCAAGGCGCATCTGATCACGCCCTCGCATCGTTTGCTGGATGCTACCTATGAAAAGGCAAAAGGCAAGGATAAGATCGGGTCTACACTGAAAGGGATCGGGCCGGCATATACTGATAAGATTGCCAGGCTTGGTTTACGAACAGGTGACCTTCATGAAGGAGGTTTTCGCGGGAGATATGATGAATTACGTGATAAGCATCTGCGGATCGTCCGGGCCCATGGATATAAGGCGGAGGATTTTAAATTCGATGGTCTTTCATTTTTTGATTATGAAGAAGCCTGGTTTAAAGCACTGAAGATCTTCGATGAGCTGCAACTGGTAAATAGCGAATATCTTATTAATAAAGCATTGGATGAGGGAAAGAAAGTATTGGCTGAAGGTGCACAGGGGTCAATGCTTGATATTGATTTCGGCACTTATCCTTTCGTTACTTCATCGAATACGATTTGTGCCGGTGTTTGTTCCGGCCTCGGTGTGCCGCCCCAAAAGGTAGGGGAGGTGTTTGGAGTATTCAAAGCATATTGCACTCGTGTTGGAAGTGGCCCCTTCCCATCGGAATTACTAGATGAAAATGGGAATCTTATGCGTGAGACCGGACATGAATTTGGCTCAACAACAGGACGTCCGCGGCGCTGTGGCTGGCTCGACCTTGTAGCGCTCAATTATTCTATCATGCTGAATGGGGTAACACAACTGTTTATGATGAAAACCGATGTCCTCAGCCCTTTTTCCGAATTGGACGTTTGTATGGCATATGAAATTGACGGTAAAAAGACCGATGAAGTTCCGTATGATATGACAGCCGGGGATATTAATCCTGTTTATACTTCACTGAAAGGCTGGAATCAGCAAATTGATAAACTGCAAAGCATGGATCTGGCCCCTGCAACACTCAACAGCTATATTCAGTATATTGAAAAGGAAACCGGGATCCCAATAAAAATTGTATCTGTCGGACCTGACAGAAAGCAAACACTGTTCAGATAAACAATATCAAGTATCAAGTATCAAGTATCAAGTATCAAGTCTCAAGTCTCAAGTCTCGAGTCTCAAGTCTCAAGTATCAAGCATAATCAAAGCGTTCTCTTAACCTCAATCTCTTCGTACCCTTCAAGGATATCACCTACCTTGATATCGTTAAAGTTGACAATGTTAAGGCCGCATTCATAGCCGGTTGCTACTTCTTTGGCATCATCTTTAAATCTTTTGAGCGATCCAAGTACACCGGTATACACAACGATGCCATCACGGATCAATCTGACAGAAGTGTTACGGGTGATCTTCCCGTCGAGGACCATACATCCTGCAACAGTACCCACCTTAGTGATTTTAAATACTTCCCGCACTTCAACATTGCAGGTGATATTTTCTTCTATATCGGGTGAAAGCATACCTTCGATGGCAGCTTTGATCTCTTCGATGGCCTGATATATGATACTGTACAAGCGGATATCGATCTGTTCATGTTCCGCAAGTTTCCTTGCACTTGGCTGCGGCCTTACCTGGAAGCCAACGATGATGGCATTAGATGCCGATGCCAGCATAACGTCTGTTTCAGTAACGGCTCCCACGCCTTTCAGGATCACGTTCACCTGTACTTCATCAGTTGATAGTTTGAGGAGAGAATCAGAGAGGGCCTCAACAGATCCGTCAACATCACCTTTAACAATGATATTAAGTTCTCTGAAATCGCCAATGGCTATCCTACGGCCAATTTCATCAAGTGTGATGTGCTTTTGTGTACGGAGGCCTTGTTCTCGCTGCAATTGCTCCCGTTTATTTGCAATGCTTTTTACTTCCCTTTCATCCTCCATTACATTAAAGCCATCGCCGGCCTGAGGGGCTCCGTTTAAGCCAAGCAGCAAAACCGGTGATGAAGGTCCGGCTTCTTTGATGAGTTGGTTTCGCTCATTGTACATAGCCTTGATCTTGCCATAATAAGATCCTGATAACACCATATCGCCAGTGTGCAGTGTTCCGGTCCGGACCAATACATTAGTAACAAATCCCCTTCCTTTGTCGAGGGATGATTCAATGACAGTGCCAATGGCATTCCTCTCGTGATTGGCTTTCAGGTCGAGCATCTCTGCTTCCAGCAGCACTTTTTCCAGCAGTTCACTGATATTGAGGCCATCCTTGGCCGAAACTTCCTGGCTTTGATATTTGCCTCCCCATTCTTCTACAAGAATGTTCATTTCTGAAAGCTGTTGCTTTATTTTATCGGGATTGGCATTTGGTTTATCAATTTTATTAATGGCAAAAACTATGGGTACG
>JAGLYE010000058.1 GCA_023132505.1 Bacteroidales bacterium
GGAGCCACAAAGACCTCGTATCCCACACTTTGTACCGTCAACTGCCTACTGCCTACTGCCTACCGCCTACCGTCAACCGTCAACTATTTTTATACACTGCAATAACCTTCTGTCCCTGGCTTTTCAGCGACTTCAGGCTTGCTTCAAAATCCTGTGTGAAGCCGAGAATAAAGCCACCACCACCGCTGCCGCAGAGCTTCAGGGAATATACTTTTTTGTCGAGGCCGGCTTTCCAGATGCTGATCACCGAGTCGGGGATCATGGGGCGCAAATGCTTGTATTGAAATGCCGACAGCTCATGCAGGGCAGGGAAGAACACATCGGTTTTCCCTTCGAGCAGGGAGTGGATGCAGGTATCGTTGAGGGGGATGAGCGTTTCGTTGATCAGCTTGTCGAAGGCCGGGTCCTGGCATTTTTCAAAGAAGAGGCTTACCAGTGGATGTGTGATACCCGGCCGTCCGGTGTCGACCAGAAAAATGGCCCCCTCGCGCGGGAATTTATTACGGGGGATGCCAACAACACGTATGCCGGTCTCCCCATTGATGAGCAAAGGGTACTTGAGGTAGCAGTTTAGCGGGTCGATGCCGCTGCTGATGCCATGGAAGTAGTTTTCCATCTGGGCAAAGATCTCTTTAAGGCGGCGTACCTCTTCCTGCTTCAGGTTGCGCTGCGAGCGGATCTTGTTTTTTGCATAACGCTGATAGATGGCTGCACACAAAGCCCCGGAGCTGCCGATGCCAAAACCCTGTGGGATGGTCGACTCGAAGAAGAGATTACTCCCGATTTCCTTGCGGAAGCGCTCCAGGTCAAGGATACATTTCAACTCACCTTTTTCTTGCAGCTCAGCGAGATGGGTATGGTATTCGCGCAACAGCTTGTTAGAGTCGATGGCGAAGTCATGGTCGGTATAACGGTATTTGTTCAGGAACCCAAACTCGCCCTTGAAGTGGGCATAGGGGATGGTGAGACCCATGGAGTCACAAATCACGCTATACTCTCCGAAGAGCATGATCTTGGCATAAAACACTTCAGGACTGTTAGTCATTCCCCGCTTTACAGTTTCCGCGGACCTGTACCGATATGGTCATTGATCCGGTATTTGTCGTTGCAATATAACAATAATTCCTGAGTGATAAACTCTTCTACTTCTGCCGAATCCTTGCCATGATAGAGGAGATGTACATTGGGACCGGCATCCAGCGTATAACAGATGGGGACACAGCTGAGTTCACGAAAAGCTCTGATCCTGTGAATGATATGCAGGGTTTCGGCCTTGAGGAGGATATAGCTTGGATTGGAGCTCATCATGAGTGCGTGCAAGCCGAGGGCTTCGGCTTCAACGATGCGGATGAAGTTTACATGGTCGCCCTTTTTAAGAGCCTTAATCAGGTCTGAAAAGTTTTTATTAGCCAGCTTAAAGCGTTCCTTTGCATAGGTGTGTCTGTCCATGAGTTTGTGCCCGGCCCTGCTGCTCACCGCCTTGATGCCCTGGTCTACGATGAGGATGGTATCGCGCATGTCACTAAAGCTTTCATGTATCTCAACAGCTAGTGGTGTGGCGTATTCATCGCTGCTGCCGGGAATCTGATCTGACTTGCCCCAACTCACAAAACCACCGTATACGGAGCGTGCAGCACTGCCGGATCCCAGGCGGCCAAGGAAAGACGCTTTTTGAAAGAATTCTTCTTCCGCCAATTTCTTCCCTGTGATCTCTTCCTCCAGTGAACACAGGCAAAGTGCCAGGCTGCTCATGGCTGAGGCCGAAGAGGCGATGCCTGCAGAATGTGGAAAGCTGTTCACTGAATCGATGTGGAGGTCAAGCTCTTTCAGGATCGGCAGCTGGGATTCGATGGATCTGATGTAGTCACGTGCCCGGGCAGTGAATTGTTCCTTGCGCTCACCGTCGAATAGCAGATCCACCTTGCCATTACCTTCTTTCCAAGAGATTTCGGTAGAGCTGTGGCATTCACTCAATGTAAAGCTGAGACTCGGATTGCCCGGCAGCTGTATGCCATGCTTGCCCCAGTATTTGACCAGGGCGATATTGGATGGGCTTTGCCAGAAGATCTTGTTCATTTATCTCGGGTTCATTTAATAAATTGGCTATCGGTTACCGGAGATTAATAATAGTAATTAATAACCTGGTTGCCACAGAGGCTCTGAGGCACAGAGTTGCACGGCTCTTTGAGAAGTGCCAACTGGGGTACTCTGTGTTCCCCGCCTGCCTTACTACTAAGTACGGGCGCCTACGCTAAAGCTTCAGTGACAGCATGCGGGCAGGCCTGTGTCTCCGTGGCTATATTAATGAATGCTTAATACCAAATAATGCCATGAAAAGCACGTTTTTAATCCGTTTTTGCTAAAATAAGATTTTATTTCTTCAAACCCAATTTCACTTGAAGCAAGGAAAAAATCCCCGCCCCACGCGCCGAGTGATTTGATGCTGCCGGGGAAGCCGGGGAAACGTTCTTCTTTAATTTTTGGTAACTGCAACACCCCCGACATGATCTCCTCATGCTCATCCAGCAGCAAGTTAAAATCCTGCAGCGTTTTTGCACTTGTGATATCCAGGCTGATCTCTGAGATCCTGTTCTTGTCTGCTTCCAGGAAACCGGCACCACTTAAAAACGTGTTTATGCTTGCTGCCGAATCCTGCTTGCGCCCGGAATACACAAAGGCAAGCTTATCTTTATACGGCGGATTGAAGCTCACCTTCCGGGTGACTGGACAGCCCTGTACCAGGCGATAGCGGATAGGGCCGTCCGCACGCGCACAGGCAATGTCATAGCCTGAGCCTTTTTGTGTTTTCATTAAGAGCTCGTACGGGTCGATATCAAACCATCCGGCAACATTATTAATGAGGCTGGAGCTGCTGCCCAGTCCCCACTCCTGACTGAAACCGAGATTTGATTCAACTTTTAATGCTTTGTCTACTGTCAGGGCCCCGGGATTAAGCTTTTTCGCTTCCAGCAATAATGCTTGCAGGTATTCTGCCGTCCTGGCATTGGATGCTTTTAGGATGTTAGGTACGGGGAGGGAAAATTCTGCTTCGAACCAGCATTTATCCCGGTAAAAGCTATTCCAGCTGAGCTTTACGGGGCCATCAGTTGTTTCTACGCTCATCTCCTGTCCGGGAATGGTGGGCACCGCCAGTGCCAGCGCCCCGTGTAATACAAGGTATTCGCCTGTGATAAGCAGCTTTCCGTTCGAATAAAATGTGTTTTTCTCCAAACCGTTAGGATTAGGAATTCCCTTTGCGCAAGCGGGTAACCATCTCTTTTACATTGTTGAATGACACCTTCTTATCACTGAAATAGTCCACGGCCTTTTCTTTCTCTTTATTGGTCACGCCGATGTGGTTAAGGATATTATAAAGGTGCATCTTCATATGCCCGACCTGTATGCCTTTGGTAGTAAGTGATTTCACTGCGCTGAAGTTATTGGCAAGCCCTGCGGCTGCTGCTATCATCATCAGCTGTTCCGCACCCGGGTTGTTGAGCAGCTCCAGCGAGAACTTTGCCAGTGGGTGCAGGGAGGTGAGCCCGCCTACTGTGCCCAGGGCCAGTGGCACGCTTAGCTCATACCTGAATTTGCCATCTTCTATGATTACGTTGGTGAGGGATGTGTATTTGCCGTTTCTGGCTGCATAGGTATGTGCGCAACCTTCGATGGCTCTGAAGTCGTTGCCGGTGGCCAGCACTACGGCATCGATACCGTTCATGATGCCTTTGTTGTGTGTGGTGGCCCGGTATTCATCTGCCTGTGCGATGCGCACGGCCATTTTAAATTTTTCGGCAAACTGCTGAGCGCTCAAATCACGGTCCATTTCGCCAAACTCTTCGATATCGCATTCCACCCAGGTCCTGACCAGGCATTCCGGCGTATAGTTAGAGAGGATGGCCATCACTATCTCGCAGTTTTTTTCTTTGCCGGTAAAGCGTTTTTCTTCTTTCAGAAAGCGCTTGAGTTGAAGCCCGAATTCCTCGAGGCAGGAATTGATGAAGTTTGCCCCCATGCTATCGATGGTATCAAAGCTGGCCTTGAGCTGGTAGTAGTTTTCGATTTTATCGCTCATGTCGATCAGCTCGATGTCGAGGATGCCGCCACCCCGCTTGCGCATATTTGTGGTGATATGGTTGGCTTCGGTTATCAGCTTTTCCCTGATCTCAGGCATAGAACTGCGCAGCTTATCAGTGTCGCCTTCCCAAATGAAGTGCAGCTGTCCGACCTTAGTCATGGAGACTACCTTGGCATGGAAGCCGCCCCTTTCCGACCAGAATTTGGCTGCATTGGAGGCCGCGGCGATCACCGAGCTTTCTTCTATCACCATGGGCACCAGGTACATATTACCGTTGATCACAAAGTTGGGTGCAATGCCATAGGGAAAGGAAAAGTTGGAGATGGTGTTCTCAGCGAACTCATCCAGCCTCTTCTGTATGTCGGGATCGTTATGCCAGAATGATTTGAGTTCCCGGGCAGCTTTAGCCGGGTTCTCAAAATAGCTGGCCGTAAGGTCGATCTTTTGCTCCTTGTTAAGCTTCGAAAAGCCTTTCCTGATTTGCTGCTTTTGCATGATGGCTGCAAAGATAAGGCTTTTGAAAAAACAAAGTTTTTTAAAAGTGTTGGATTTCAGGTGCTGGGCACATAGATTTTTTAATACAAAGAATAAAGTGCCTCACAAAGGCTAGGATAAATTAATTCTGAATTCTGATATCAGCTATCTGATTTCCGTTACCATTCTTCTTCTTCCACTTTCACCTTCGGAACCATATATTCCTTGAGGGAAGCTGCGAAGTCGTCGATAGAATAAGCCCTGATCTGCTCGAGGTACAGGGGCCATTGTTCGTTATAGTCGCGGTGGGCGGTGTTGAGCCAGTGTTCGCAGGGGTAACGCGATTGCCGGGTAAGCACAAATTCATCGAGTGTATAGCGATAGCGACCATCTTTGCATTCGATCTTAAAATAATATTTGATGATGCCGGCGGTCTTTTTTATGTCTTTTTCATAAAAATAGATTTCAAACTGGTGCTTTCCCTTGATCACCCCTGATGCGGCATCCCTCACCTGCGTCACGTAAACAGGTTGTTTGAAATAGTGGTGGAGCCATTCGCTTGCACGGTTGAATAACTCTTGCCTTGTTCCGGTCTCTTCCACTACCTCCTGGAAGGTGATCAAACCGGTATTGGGATCTACAGGGATGGCCTCAGCACCTTCCACTTTTTCTTCTTGCCCAAAAGCAAATGAAACTGTGAATAATATGATTAGTAAAGTGATGAGCTTTTTCATAGTTTATTACTTATTTACGAATACTCACTTCAAATATTGTACTGTAAAGATATAAAAAAAGCCCCCCGAGTACTCGGAGGGCTTTTTTTTTACATCATACCCGGCATACCGCCGCCCATGCCACCCGGCATCGGAGGCATCGCAGCCGCGTTTTCGTCTTTATGTTCTACGAGTACACACTCGGTGGTGAGTAGCATGCCTGCTATCGAGGCTGCATTCTCAAGTGCTATCCTTGCAACCTTGGTCGGGTCGATAACACCTGATTCCAGGAGATTTTCATACACTTCCGTACTGGCGTTGAAGCCATAGTCGCCTTTGCCTTCCTTTACCTTCTGTACTACCACTGATCCTTCCATGCCGGCGTTTTCCACGATCTGGCGGAGGGGTTCTTCCAAGGACCTTTTGATAATAGCAATACCGGTTTCTTCGTCTTCGTTTTCGGCTTTCAGTCCGTTGAGAGAATCGATAGCCCTGATGTAGGCAACGCCGCCACCGGGAATAATGCCTTCTTCGATGGCAGCCCGTGTTGCATTGAGTGCATCGTCACAGCGGTCTTTCTTTTCTTTCATCTCTACCTCGCTGGCAGCGCCAACATAGATCACGGCAACACCGCCGGCCAGCTTGGCAAGCCTTTCCTGCAGCTTTTCCCTGTCGTATTCTGAGTCAGAGGTTTCGATCTGTGATTTGATCATCTTCACCCTGGCATTGATGGCATCTTTTTCGCCTTTGCCACTCACGATGGTGGTATTTTCCTTGTTGATGGTTACCTTCTCGGCTTCGCCAAGGTAGCTGATGTCAGCATCTTCCAGTTTATATCCTTTTTCTTCTGAAATTACGGTACCACCTGTCAGAACTGCGATGTCTTCGAGCATTTCTTTTCTCCTGTCACCGAATCCCGGAGCTTTCACTGCAACAACCTTCAGGGATCCCCTGATCTTGTTCACTACAAGGGTAGCTAATGCTTCAGCTTCAACATCTTCAGCGATGATGATCAGTGCCTTGCCACTTTGTGCAGCTTTTTCGAGGATGGGAAGCAGGTCCTTCATCACGGAGATCTTCTTGTCGTGGATGAGGATATATGGGGTTTCATAAACCACTTCCATCTTTTCGGTGTCGGTAACAAAATAAGGTGAGATGTAACCGCGGTCGAACTGCATACCTTCCACAACGTCAACATAAGTTTCGATGCTTTTGGCTTCTTCGATGGTGATAACACCTTCTTTTTTCACTTTGCCCATGGCTTCGGCAATAAGTTTACCGATGGCCACGTCGTTATTGGATGATACGGAAGCTACCTGCACAATCTTTTCGCTGTTGTCGCCGATCTCTTTAGTCTGTGATTTCAGACTTTTAATAACAGCAATCACTGCCTTATCGATGCCCCTTTTCAAGTCCATAGGGTTGGCGCCGGCAGTTACATTTTTCAGCCCTGTGGTTACGATTGCCTGGGCAAGCACGGTAGCGGTAGTAGTACCATCACCGGCGAGGTCGTTGGTCTTGGAAGCTACTTCCTTCACCATCTGTGCACCCATGTTCTCTACGCCGTCTTCCAGCTCAATTTCTTTTGCAACGGTCACACCATCTTTGGTGCTGATTGGTGAACCGAATGATCTTTCTATGATGACATTACGTCCTTTGGGCCCGAGGGTAACTTTTACGGCATTCGACAGTGCGTCGACACCTTGCTTCAGGCCATCTCTTGCTTTAAGATCAAAAATGATATCTTTAGCCATTGTGTTTAGTTTTTATGGTTAACTATTAAATAATTTTTTTAGATGATGGCGACGATGTCGCTTTCACGCATGATCAGATAATCCTTGTTTTCGAAGCTGATCTCAGTTCCTGAGTATTTACCATATAGGACGGTATCGCCTACTTTCACGGTAATGGGTTCGTCTTTTGTACCCGGTCCTACGGCCACAACAGAGCCTTTCTGCGGTTTTTCCTTTGCTGTATCGGGGATGATGATGCCCCCGGCAGTTTTTTCTTCAGCAGCCGAAGGTTCGATGATCACCCTGTCTGCTAATGGTTTGATGTTCAACTTTGCCATTTCTAGATATTTTAATTGTTTAAACAAGTATTTTTATAAGGTACTTTTGCCCAGTCACATTTTGTGCCAAAGTGGAAAATAAAAAAAAATGTCAGAATAATATGACATTCTGACATTTTTCTGATTATAATTTAGCGTAATGTCTTATTCTGGCTGTTGTCCAGGGCCAGGTACAGGTGCGGTAGGACCAGGTAATGGACCGCCGGCTCTCTCTTCTACCTGGGTAACATTGTTAGCGCCTTCCCCACCTTTTGGGATCACGAAGATCGAAGCCAGACTGAGCACCAGCAGTGTCACGGCCAGGGTCCATGTTGCCTTCTCAAGGAAATCAGCGGTTTTTCTCACGCCCATGTACTGGTTCGAACCTGAAAAATTGGAAGCCAGTCCACCACCTTTACTGTTTTGCACCAGCACTACAAGGATGATGAGTACACTAACCATGAGAATGAAAACAGAAACTATAATATATAAGCCCATTAGTATATGATTTTAATTTTCAGTACTGAGTTTTTTAATTTGGGCTGCAAAGTAACTACTTTTTTCCGGGAAATTCAAACTTAATTTACGATAAATTTCAATAGCCTTGTCGATGTTACCTTGCTGGATGTGAATGCGTGCCAGTGTTTCGGTCACCAGCCCGGGTTGCTCTTTCTGACTGCTTCTGGCTACTTTAACGGGGTCGAAGAAATCAGTTTTCATCCTGCTGATGGAGGGCTCGTCACTGATAAACTTATTGATAAGCTCATCTTGCAAAATCTTGCTTTCGTCAGTTGTCTCAATTGTTACCGGAGTTTCTTCCTCTTTGGTTTTCTTGTCGCCTGTGATTTCTTTCAGCCTGTTTTCAACGATCTGTTTTAACACCAGCAAGCGTGCTTCTTCCTC
>JAGLYE010000059.1 GCA_023132505.1 Bacteroidales bacterium
CTTTACATGAGGTTTATCAGCCTTTACATAAGGTTTGTCAGTCTTTATATAAGGCTTGTCAGTCTTTATGTGGCTTTTTTCCTCCCTGGCTTCTTTTGGTTTCACGTTCCTGTTACGTCCGTGTCGTTTAGTATTCGTTTCGGCCTTTTCTTTTTTTAATATATCCTGGGATGGATTCAGGGCCTGTTGATCAAGGATCTTGTAGATAAGATCCTGCTTTAAAAGTTTTTCGTACTTGGGAATATTCAGTTCTTTTGCAATGTCCTTGAGCTCAGAAACCAGTTTCCCGCTTAGTTCAATAATGTCGTACATAAATTGAGATGTTTTATTAATCGTGGAATTATATTCACATGCTTTTGCCTTTCAGGCATCATGTGTAATTAAGATATAAGGTAAATGATTTAAATAAATAATGGATATAAAGGGATATATCTGGATATGATATCCAATTGATTTTGCAAATATAATAATATTTTACAAACGCAAGTTTTTTATCTTTGTATAAATATTTTATTCAAATGATACAGCGCATTCAATCTTTATTCCTGTTTTTAGTGTTTGTTAGCGGCCTGGCTACGTTTTTCTTTCCTATAGCAAGCTTCTGGGGAGAGCTAGATGTTATCAGATTAGGAGCTATTGGTGTTGAAGATCTATCTCCAAGTCCAAGTGATACAGAGTGGCCCAATACGATCTTGTTACTCGTAGTTTTAGGGTTGATAACATTAATGGCTTTTGTCGCAATATTCTTATACAAAAGAAGAAAGGTACAGGTCAGGCTTATCATGTTTGGCCTGCTGCTTAATATCATTTACCTGGCATTGATATTTTTCTATTATGTGCCTGAATTGGAAGCTCTTACGCAGACGAGCGCAGATTATATCCGTGAGCCTGGCATTTACCTGCCTATTGTTTCTATCGTTTTCCTTATTCTGGCAAACAGGTTTATCATGAAAGATGAGAAACTTATCCGTTCTGCCGACAGGTTAAGATAATTCGTTTTTCAGGGTTTTTCTGTCTTTTTCCAATATTTCCACATCTCTTATATCTTTCCCGTCAATCGTGAACCTGATACAAGTGATCACCTGGTGAAGCCCCGATCTTCCGGCAGCCCCCGGATTCATATGCAGCAGCTTATTCTTATCGTCATAGATAACCTTCAGAATATGTGAATGTCCGGAAATGAATAGATCCGGTTTCTCTATGTCCAGCATGCTTTGCACACTTTTGTCGTAACGCCCCGGATAGCCGCCGATGTGTTTTATCATTACTTTAACATCTTCACAATAAAAAGATTGCACTTCCGGACAAAGTATGCGTATATCACTGCCGTCGATATTTCCGAATACGGCCCGCAAGGGTTTAAAGTTTTCGATACTTTCAAAGGTCGCCCGCTTGCCGATATCCCCGGCATGCCAGATCTCATCACATTTGCTAAAGAATTTATATATCCCGGGATAAACCCAGGAATGTGTGTCAGATAGAAGTCCTATGAGCTTCATTTTCCGGGTATGGTTTGATTACATTGTAGTATTATTGTTATTAGGAAGATACTGGTGGTTGGAATTATTGGAGAGGCTGAAACTGATGTGGGCAGTCAATAAAGTTCTGACAGCCATGCCATTCTGCATACCGGGCTTCCACAGTATCTGTTTCAGCAGATGGATGGCTTCCTCGGTACATCCTCCCCCAAGGGGATCAACGACTTCGAGATTGGAAATACGGCCACTTGTTTCTACAATAAAGCTCAGCTCCACATCACCGGCAATGTTTTGACTGTATGCAAGTTCGGGGTATTTCATGTTTTCGGAGATGAACTTTGTAAAATTCATTTCCGCATCTTCAAAAGCCGGGACTGGTGATTGGTCAAGGGCTTTTGTGGGATAAACCTGCAAACTGGTGTCGATGGGCCCCTCATATTTTTCATAGTTATCAAATCCCTTTTTCTTGCAATTTCTATTATATTTCTTGATGTTGAACTTTACAGGAATACTAAAGTCATCAATGATATAATTCGAAGACTTGACGGCAGGATAGAACATGATCAGCTTGCATATTCGCAGTGCTTCCAAGTCAAGTTCCGGTGAAACAGGTTCCGGGATGCGATAATTTGTTGTTTTCCCATCCTGTAAAACCGTGAGGAAAACTGCGACTGTTCCCTCCACCTTGCTTTCTAATGCAGCTTCGGGATAGACCATCTCATTACAAATGAATTCGCGCATCCTTTGGCTGCCACCGTATGGCTTGGGTGATGTATCAATTTGAGAATATAGTGGTACATAGAAGAGAAAGCTCGCCAGTAATGTCGTGAGTAGGGATTTACATGTTACCATGACCAATAGTATTAGTGTGGACGAGTGTAGCCCAAAATTAAGTAATTTTTTCTATTTTTACGTTTCAATGGATAGCATGGTATATATTTTATCGGGATCAGCTCTGTTGCTGGGGGCAGCAGTAGCATGGCTATATGCAAGAAGCAGAGCCATATCAACAGGCCGTGATCTTGAAAAGGCCCTTGAAGTAAACAATGAAAAACTTACTATGGCAGCTACAAGCCTTGCCACGGCAGAAAAATCCCTTGATGAGGAACGGATCAAAGTTTCTGATTTAAGCCAAAAGCTTGCCGTAGCAGGGGAAAGAGAAAAATCCTTGCAGGAGAAGTATGATCAGTACCAGAAAGAAATAGATAAGCTGCAGGAAAAATTCAAGCTTGAATTTGAGAATATTGCTTCAAAAATATTAAAGCAAAACACCATTGATTTTTCGGAAAGCAACCAGAAAAGCATCAACGAGGTCATTAAACCCCTGAGACAAAAGATTGAAGCATTTGAGAAGACGGTCAATGAGACCTATCAAAAAGGGCTGAAAGACCAGGTAGACCTTAAGGCTGAAATAAAAAACCTGCATGAACTCAACACAAAGCTAAGCGAAGAAGCAACTAACCTCACGAGGGCACTGAAATCAGACAGTAAGAAGCAGGGTAACTGGGGTGAGATGGTACTGGAGCGCTTGCTTGAGCGTTCAGGCCTGGTTAAAGGAGAGGAATACCTGGTACAGGAGTCCTACAGAAACGACAAAGGCGAACTTATCCGGCCGGATGTGGTCATTAGGTTGCCGGAAAACAAACATATTATTATCGATTCTAAGGTGTCCTTGAAAGCATATGAGGCGTTTGTAGGTGCCGAAACAGAAGAACAGAAGAATAAATTTGTCAAGGCCCATGTGAATTCAGTAAGGGAGCATGTCAAGGAACTGGCTGAAAAGAGCTATCAGCTTGCTGAAAAACTTGACACTCCCGATTTTGTATTGCTCTTTTTACCGCTTGAGTCGGCATTCAGCCTCGCGGTGCAGGAACAGAGTGATTTGTTTTCCTTTGCCTGGGAAAGGAAGATCGTGATAGTGAGCCCGACCACATTGCTGGCCACCCTGATGACTGTTGGCTCCATCTGGAAGCACGAAAAGCAAACCCGGAATGCCATTGAGATCGCAAGGCAGGGGGGGCGCCTTTACGATAAATTCGTTTCTTTCCTTGGTGATCTTGAAATCCTTGGGACACAGATTGAACGGGTTCAGGTAACATATAAGAAGGCGCATAATAAGTTGAAATCAGGAGACGGAAATATTATAAGGAAAGTAAAGGTGTTGCAAGAACTGGGAGCAAAAACCTCCAAGGAAATCCCCCCGGATTATTTGCAGGAAAATTCTTCTGATGATGAGGAAACATCATGAGATCGCGCATATACTACATAGTATTAATATTGCTGCTTTCGGCATGCAATAGCCTGAATAGACTTAGCCTTTACAACCTTTCTAATCAATACAGCAATACCAGTTTTACAATTCTCAAAGCAGTTGCCTTTAATGATGGCAGACTATCAAGCCGTGTCTTTATTCCAGTGCAAATGTCGGATATGGTAACAGCAAGCGGGGAGAACAGTGATAAGAACTTCAGAAAGGTAGGGATCAAATATGAATTATTTGAAACCTATGAATCAAAGCATATACTCGACAGTGCCAGTATCATCATCATTGACAGTGCGCTGTTTGCAAAAGATACAATCATTACTATCGATATACAATATCCTGATGATCGGAAGTATATCCTAAAGCTGGAGCTGATCGATCTGAACAGGGTAGATGCAGTAAGTAAATACCTGTGCCTTGATAATTCGGTTCCTGCATCACCTGATAATTTTCTGTTAAAAGGTGCTGATGGAAATCTTCTGTTTGAAAATGTCCTGGGTGAAGATGAGGAATTTTTTCTTCAATTGTCGGATACTACTGCAAAGGAAGTTTTTGTGAGATATTACAAACGGGAATTTCCGCTGGCCCTGCCTCCCTTCCTTGAAGAACCTGAGCACAATTTTGATTACAGGGCCGACAGTGTATTCGTTATTGTTGCTGAGAAGGGAGAAACGGAGGTCATGCAACTGCAGAATGAGGGTTTTTACCATTTCCAGACAGACAGCAGTGGGCGTGGCGGATATACAGTATTTAGGTTTCACAAGGGTTTCCCTGAGATCATTAGCTCAGAACAGATGCTTCAGTCATTACGCTATATCACTACAAAGAACGAATTTGATGAAATACGTTTTTCTGATGATATCAAGCTGGCAGTAGATAACTTCTGGCTCAACAATGCCGGTAACCCAAGCAGGGCCAGGGCGATGATACAGAAGTACTATGGAAGGGTTGTGGATGCCAATAATTACTTTACTTCCTACCTGGAAGGATGGAAGACCGACCGTGGCCTGATCTATATTGTTTACGGGCCACCAAAGATCGTATTTCGGGGCAAGGATTTAGAAGAATGGCTTTATGGTGAAAAGGGAAACAGCAATTCAATCAGGCTGCAATTTGTTAAAGTTGAAAACCCTTTTACCAAAAATGATTATAGCCTCATCAAATCTCCTTCCTACAAGGAAAAATGGTATAATATCGTGAATACCTGGAGACGATAATGCAGCTTAGCGCATCAGGATCATCCTGCCGGTTGCTGAATTTCCATTTACGGACAGCTTGTAAATATAAATTCCGTTTTCATAACGGCCGGCATCCCATGTAATGGTATGATCGCCAGCGTGCTCGAAGTTATTTACAAGTGTTTCAACGATCCTTCCGCTCAAGTCCAAAACAATAAGTTGCACTTTAGCGTCCTGTTCAAGCGAATAGGTAATGCTGGTAGATGTGCTGAAGGGGTTTGGGGCATTTTGCTCAAGCATAAACCCTTTTTCCTGTATATTAAGTTCGTTAACACCTACAGGGTCTGTAACAGTGAGGGCCTTGATGCAGAAATTTCCTGTATTCTGGTAGCCTGACGGGTCATCATAATCATAGAAGTCTACCCACCCTTTGGCGGTCATGTAATAGCTTTCACCGGGGCTGGCAGCCGACTCGACAAGAGTTTTCTGGTCGGATCCGAGCAGCACAGGTACTATGGATGTGCGGTCATAAGGATGCCCTCCATCGGAAAGGGAGAGGTAAACAAAGAAATCATTGTCTTCCACCATTGGAATGTCTGTATCCAAATGGACGGTATGGAAACTGGAATATTCAACATTGCCTGATTGAGAGATAAGTTCCCCACTCAGGATTCCACCAGTGAATTCATCGTAAATTTTTATCGTAAAGTCAACATCATTGACAGCAGTAAAAAAGCTAAGTGCTTTGATCAGCTCATCCTGGGTGGCAATAAAGGCATTAAAAGCTTCTTCGGTACCGGGTTTTGTATCACGCCAACCATGGTAATCATGGTAATATGGGTTTTCATATTGCCTGGGTTCAACATTTTGGAAGGAGATAGCTCCCATTTCCGGGTGCTGACAGGCATGCTTGTCATAATAAGAAATCCAGAAATAACCGTCATAGCCCCAGCCGGTTCCCCAGGAATTCTTAACTATCCATGCTCCTGGCTCCGGTGCCTGGGTTACCCTGTTATCATCCCATCCGACAACGGATATGGCATGGTTTGGATCATCAGTGCTTGAAGGTGGCTGATAATGCTCATACTCGGCATTGATATAGGCCCCGTCGTAACACATGCAGATGCCCAGCACTCCGTAATCCATGATCACCTGCTTGATAACATCAATATTTTCAAGGTTTTCACCGGCTATCAGCCAGATGACATCTGTTGGATAATAATAATGATAACTATCCTTATGCCTGTCAGGGGGGGTATTATAGGATTGTCCGTCAATATCTCTGACAGCACCTTCTAACCTTGAAAGATATGCCGTAGTTACCCGGTAATCACCACCATAATGCACTTCGAGTCCGGCACCTGTCGGGGGATCAAGGTCGTCATTATTATGCTGATTGAATCCATTCCACCAGTCGAGGTGATATTCTGCAAGAGCGGGTTCACCGGTTTCCCCGGCAGCAGCCCAGACGCCTGTCATATACAGATTGCCTTCTATGGCAGCCATGGCTCCGTGTGTCCAGCAGGTGCCACCCTGTTGTGATTTAATAGTTGTTACATAATTCTCTCCGTTATAATCACGCAGGTCAAAAGTTTCCGGGATCTGTGCTATAAGAAAAGCTGGTGTAATCCCGAGGATAAAAAGTAAGAAAGATTTTTTCATAATGTTTTTTTTGTAAAATTACAGTTTATTTCAATATGTTAAAAAAAAGCCTTGAAAAACGGATGGAAGTATAAATGAAAGTCAAATGGAAGACCTCTCAGAATGTTCGAACCGGGTTGCTTTTCAAAGCTTTTATAATGATTGCTCATAATATGAGACATGCCTATTATATAAAAGGTTGCATACATTTGTGTATTTTTTATCTTTGATCATTTAAATAAGCCTGATGAAGAAAGAAAATATGATTTTCGGGATAAGGCCTGTACTTGAAGCAATCGATGCAGGGAAAGAGCTAGATAAGATACTGTTACAAAAGGGATTACGTGGGGAATTGTTCCGTGAGCTCTTAGACAGGAGCAGGATGATGGATATACCTTTACAAATAGTGCCGATCGACAGGCTGAACAGGATTACACCTAAGAATCACCAGGGGGTGGTGGCATTTCTTTCACAGATCTCCTATTATAAGCTTGAGCAGGTGATGCCGGGTGTTTATGAAAGTGGCAAGACTCCGCTTATATTGATACTGGATCATATCACGGATGTAAGGAATTTTGGTGCCATTGCACGTGCAGCAGAGTGTTCAGGCGTAGATGCTATCGTCATCCCTGCCAAAGGCGCGGCAGCCATCAACGAGGATGCCATGAAAACCTCTGCAGGAGCCTTGAATGTGGTTCCGGTATGCAGGGCGGATAAGTTGCAGGATGCTGTGAAATATTTAAAAGACAGTGGTTTAAAAGTGGTCTCAGCCACTGAAAAAGCTAGTGTCGATTATGATGAAGAAGATTTAGGCGTTCCGCTTGCCTTAGTGTTGGGGGCTGAGGATACCGGCGTATCACTCCCTTTATTAAAACTCAGCGATTCTCTTGTCAGGATACCCCTGGCCGGGAAGATCGGTTCTTTGAATGTTTCTGTTGCAGCCGGGATTTTATTGTTTGAAGCCTTGCGCCAGCGAAAGGCATAAAAAAACCCCCGCCTTGGCAGGGATTCCATGTTTTATCATGATTCTTTCTAAACTCTCTTTTCTTTGATCCTTGCTTTTTTACCGGTAAGTCCCCTGAGGTAGAAAATCCTTGCCCTTCTTACCACACCTTTTTTGTTTACCTTAATGGCATCAATAAAAGGTGAAGCGAGCGGAAAAATCCTTTCAACACCTATACCGCTCGAAATCTTTCTTACTGTGAAGGTTTCTGTAGGACCGCTGCCGACTCTTTGCAGGACAACGCCCTGAAAATTCTGTAAACGTTCCTTAGCTCCCTCAATAATTTTATAGGTAACGGTGATTGTATCACCTGCTTTGAATTCAGGAAAAGTTTTTATTTCTACCTGGTCTTCAACAAACTTCATTAATTCGTTCTTGCTCATCACACGCTGTGTTAGTAGGATTCTTTAAAAATGGCTGCAAAAATACATCTCTTTTCTATAATATCAAAGCATAAAAAAATAATTTAGATGACAATAGAAGTTAAAATGGATTTGGAAGTGTTGAGTGTTGGGCCCTTCGACAAGCTCA
>JAGLYE010000006.1 GCA_023132505.1 Bacteroidales bacterium
TGCTCGGCTACGATTTCCTTTGCCTGCTTTTTGGTTGCTACAAAGAGGATCTTTTTCCCTGACTTGGCAATCTGTTTCATTGCAGAAGCTGCTTCTTCCAGTTTTGCCATGGTTTTGTACAGGTCGAGGATGTGGATTCCGCTGCGCTCCATAAAGATATATGGGGACATGTTAGGGTTCCACTTTCTTTTCAGATGGCCAAAGTGCACACCTGCATCTAACAATTCATCAAAATTTGTTCTTGCCATTTTTTTAATTATTTGTTTACATTCTTTAAAAGCAATTGCCAAGTAGCATTGAATTCAACGGTCTTGGCAATTTAGATACTAAACACGATCCGGGAACAGGTAAAATATTAACGTTTACTGAACTGGAATTTCTTGCGTGCTTTTTTCTGACCGGGTTTCTTACGCTCAACCATTCTCGGATCCCTCTTCAACAAGCCGTTTGATTTGAGGATAGGCCTGTACTCAGGATCGATCTCGATCAATGCCCTTGAAATAGCCAGTCGTAAAGCTTCCGCCTGGCCGGTGATTCCTCCACCGTCGAGGTTAGCTTTAATATCGTATTTGGACTCTGTCTTGGTCAGCAAAAAAGGCTGCTGTACAACATATTGCAGGATAGACGTAGGAAAATATTCTTTCCAATCCCTTTTGTTAATGGTGATCTCTCCTTTTCCTTCCTGGAGATAAATCCTTGCAATTGCCTTTTTCCTTCTGCCTAAAACATTAAGTACGTCCATATCTATTTATTTGTTTTTATTTTATACTCTTTGGGTTGCTGGGCTTGTTGACTATGTTCGGGTCCGACATATACGTAGAGGTTCCTGAACAGATCACTGCCTAGCCTGCTTTTGGGAAGCATTCCTTTAACAGCATGTTCAACAAGCCTTTCTGGAAATTTATCCAATATCTCTTTTGCAGTCCTGCTGCGCTGGCCGCCCGGGTAACCGGAGTAGCGAATATAGATCTTGTCATCCATCTTCTTACCTGTGAGTTTTACCTTCTCAGCATTGATGATAACCACATTGTCTCCACAATCTACATGAGGGGTAAATTCAGGTTTATGTTTTCCGCGCAACAATTTGGCAACTTCTGATGCCAGGCGTCCGAGGATCATACCATCTGCATCAATCCACAACCACTCTTTATTGACCGTTTCCTTGTTTGCACTTCGCGTTTTGTAACTTAATGTATCCATTATATTCCTAATTTTCAAGGTCTGATTTTTCCTCCCTCAAAAAGGGGGTGCAAAGATAGAATTAAGTTTTTTTATTACCAAACTTTATAAACAATAATTTGCTTACAACAATTTAAGGGGAAGGATCATTTATTTATTCACCACAAATTTCACATTTGCAAGCAAGCGGTTTTGGTCTGAAAGTGTAAGGATATATATGCCTTCAGGTAAAAATGAGATATCGAAACGAATCATTCCCCGGCTTCCATTTATGATGGAATCAAGCAACTTTCTGCCGAATACATCCCATATATGAATAGTATGTTTATCGGGCTTGTCGGGCACATAAAAATCAACATTCAATACTCCTTTTGATGGGTTTGGATATATCATCAGACTGGCTGCGGCAGATTCGTAATCCTCCACCCCCAGACTATTGAATGTGTTGACAGCAAATGGCTCTGCCCAGGCCGAATATCCGCATTGATTCATGGCACGGACGCCTATTAATGCATCGCCCTCCCAATTCTTTACCCAGTGAACATCGGCCGATAATCCATTTCCCTGAATTATCCCGGATTCTTCCGGCAGCAGCATCCACTCGTAGGCCGTTGCGCCGGGCACAGATGCATTCAGGATATATGTGCTTAAAGTATCTGTTGTAGTACAAATTGTATCCGGACCTACAGGAGTTTGCGGCACATCAGGTTCATAGAGAATATCGATATCCAGTGACCCCGACATACCCATTCCGCAATCATTTGCAGGAGTTACTGAAATGATGGCATTGCTGGCAAACAATGAGAAATTAACCAGGATAGATGTGCTGTCGCTGCTTCCATATAATCCTTCTGACAAACTCCATAAATAATGGCTTGCATTTGCGACAGGCTCAATGATATATACAATTTGCTCACTCCCGGAACATACTTCTGTTGGGCCATCGATCTCTCCCGCATTGCCGGGAAGCGGAAACACCTCTATAAGAACACTATCGATCAGGGGTTCAGCACCGTCAGATACTTCAGCATAATATTTTGTGGTTTCAAGGGGCGTAGCAATGGGATCAGCTATGTCGGAAGAAAAACCGGGAGGATTTGAGCTCCAGTTGTATGTATAGTTTCCGCTACCGCCACCAGCCAGTGCCAGGAGTTGTGTTTCTTCTCCGGAACATATAAATTCAGGATCAGCAGAAACGCTGAGGTTCAGAGGACCTCCCGCAACAGTAACGATCATCTGATCATAGGCAGGACATCCCGATTCCTCATCAGTAACCATTAAAATAAACTGAACACTTTGCTCAAGATTGAGGGTCGTAGGATCAGAAATTCCCGGGTTGACAAGAAATTCTGCGGGAGTCCAGAAATACTCATACGATCCGGACCCGCCACTTGCTGAACCAAATAATTGCGTGGAAGTACCGAATGGGATTACCTGGTCGTCACCGGCATCGGCCACAGGGGGAACATGAATCCATATACTCAGTGTATCGGATGGAGCCCCGCTGCCACAATCATTGAAGGAGGTAACGAAGATCTTCGCCTCTCCCGTAAAACTGTTATCCCAGTCAATCTCTGCTTCCAGCCCATTATTGAATACTACTCCGGCAGATCCAGGCAGCAAATGCCACTGATATCCCAGTCCGAATGGTGCAGCTGTGGCAATATAATCAGTATTGGGAGGATTCTGGCATAATTGATCCGGCCCGACCGGTTTCCCCGGACTTCCGGGAAGCGGGCTCACCATTACCGTGAGACTATCTGAATAGGGGCCATAACCGCAGTAGTTTTCAGCCCGCACAAAAACAAAGGCATTTCCACTAAATGCCGGTTCCCATACAACCTCAGCAATAATTCCACTGCCGCTGATCATACCGGCACCGGGGGGATTCAGGTGCCAATCATAGGTCTCTGCCCCTGGTATCGGTGGAACGATGAATTCAGTTGAAACTGTCCCCTGGCATATATCCGGTGGCCCTGCAATAAATCCGGGGGTGCCCGGTAACCCGATCACATGAACCTCCCGGGAATATGGTTCTGAAGCCACTTCATTTTCAATTACGGTCAAACTTACAATCTTCAAGCCCTCAGTACCCCAGTATATAATATAAGGTCCCTGCCCGGAGCCTGAAACAACTACCGCACCATCGAAATCCCAGATATATTGTGCCGCCGGAGAGGCATTCCCGGTATATGTAACTGTTGTCTGGTCAAACAAACACAAAGAGTCAGCAATTGTAAAAGTAGCCGTGGGCGATATAAATACACTTATTGTAGATGAAAAAGCGGACCCGGCATAATTATGATCGATGGCCTGCACAGAAGCATGATATGATCCAAATTCCTGTCCGGCCAATGACCATGATATATTGCTGCCTGTATTTCCGGTGCCAACAATTTTTCTGTAACCGCTATTCAAATCTGCCAGTGGAGAATATATATCCACATTTCCGGACTGGGTCCCCACCCGGATATTATAATTCAGTCCCGATGAAGGTGTCTTATCATCCGTTGAGGCATCCCACTGGAAAAGAATCTCATTGCCAATGATTTCATAAACCAGATCTGTCGGAGCATCAGGAGGGTTATTGACTGCTGATATCTCATTCCTGTATATAACAGCCTGATCATTTGTTACGCTGATCGAATTAGAAATTTTTCCTGTCACCAGAAGGTCAAGGTCAGAATCATTATCATAGTCACCACAAACGATGGCATTAAATTCGACACCCGGCAGTAATATCTTTTCCATCAGGAACTGATCATTGTCAAGGTTTATATATAATTCAAGGCTTGCCGGCTTACCGGGCATGGGTGGGCCTCCTCCTGCAAGCAGATATCTCCCGCTAATGAGGAAATCCAGATCCCCATCATTCGTAAAATCGCCCCAGATCGCTGATCCATTGAGAATCCCATTAAATGTGCCGGTCAATGAGGAAAATGCAATACCTGCAAGGTTCGAATAAACCAGGGTTTGAGGGGTGCCACTTGCATCTGATCCCGACAGAAGAAGGTCGGGATATGTATCATTGTTATAGTCTCCCCATGCTGCTGTAGCATCTTTCAGGGCAGTAAGGCCGGCACCCATCTCATTGAAAAAGCCATTATCGTTAAGATAAATGATGGTGTGGGGAGCCTGGGCATCATCCTGCCCGACAATAACAAAGTCGAGGTCCAGATCAAGATCAAGGTCACTCCATGCTATACTGCTGCCCGACAATCCTGTGAATGTCAGGCCGGATTCGGTAAAAGTCAGCCCACCCTCATTAATGTAAAGAAGGGTAAGCGGGCTTTGTGCATTATCCAGCCCTGAAACAAGCAGGTCGGTCAGACCGTCATTGTTATAGTCGCCCCATGCCAGGCTGCCATCATATAAACCTGTGATGCCTGCACCAATATCTGTAAATACACCTCCTCCATCGTTCCGGTAAATAATAGTCGTTGCTGTAGTTCCGTTAGTGCCTGAAACAGCCAGGTCGGCAAGTCCGTCGTTATTTATATCTCCGAAAGCACAAGACGCGGAGTATACGCCGCTAACCGATATCGACAGCGGAGTAAAAACACCATTCCCATCATTCCTGAAAAGATTGGCAACGGGTGATGCAGTTTCATCAAGGCCTGTAAAAAATGCATCCAGATCGCCGTCATTATCCACATCAACCCAGGCTGCGGCAGGATAATGGCATACAGGGAAACCCGGATCCACCCAGGAAAAATTCTGGGCATAAAGTGAATAAAACCCGCCAAAGGAAACTATAAAAGTAAAGTATAGCAGAAACCGGAGCATCATAATCTGTTTAGCGCAGAATATCTTGAAATAATTATGCGTTTATTATAATTTACTCGCAAAGATAACAAAAGTCACGCGATAAAGTTTACTGCATATCTGCATTATCACTAATCTATGAAGCGGATTTTTAGTAATTTCGCGATTCAAATTAAGATGTTAAGATGTCGATCATAGCCAGGGAAATTACAAAGGTATACGGAAAGCAAAAAGCATTGGATGCGGTTTCACTTGAGATCAACGCAGGAGAGGTTGTAGGGCTGCTTGGACCCAATGGAGCAGGGAAATCGACAATGATGAAGATCATCAGCTGTTTTCTCCCTCCCACATCAGGAGAAGCCACCGTTGATGGTTTTGATATTTTCGAACAGGAGATAGAAGTTAAAAAGCGTGTCGGCTATCTGGCAGAACATAATCCGCTTTATCTGGACATGTATGTGAGGGAATATCTTTCTTTTCTCGCAGGAATCCATAAGCTTGGGAAAAAACGGAAATCCCGGATCAACGACATTATTGACATGACGGGGCTGACACTTGAACAGAACAAAAAGATAGGCGCACTTTCGAAAGGTTACCGGCAACGTGTCGGGCTTGCACAGGCCCTTTTACACGACCCTTCAGTGCTGATCCTTGATGAGCCTACCTCAGGACTGGATCCCAACCAATTACTGGAAATACGATCACTCATTAAAGAAATAGGCAAAGAAAAAACCATTTTGCTCTCGACACATATCATGCAGGAAGTGGAAGCAATATGTGATCGTGCAGTGATCATCCATCTGGGTAAGATCGTAGCTGACGATTCAACAGAAAACCTCTCCAAGCAAACTGCCGGGAAGGACATCATCAAAATCGAGTTCAGCGAACTGGTAAACGCCGACAATATTAAAAAAATAGGAGGTGTGCATACAGTAAGGAACCTTGGTGGTAACACATGGGAAATTGAAGCATCCGGTGAAAAAGATATCAGGGAAGACATCTTTAATTTCGCTGTAGGGCATAAAATATCCGTTCTGTCTCTCAGCCGCGAACAACAAAGCCTTGAAGAAGTTTTCCAGTCCCTGACTAAAGCCGACAGATCAGAAAAATAAATAACATTCATTACCTTTGCAGGCTTATTCCACTTCTTTTGGATTCAACCAATTTCCCTGTGGAGTGTTATTAATTGAATACGGAACGAAATATTGATTAAAGTTATGGGGTATTTATTTACATCAGAGTCAGTATCAGAGGGGCATCCCGATAAGGTTGCCGATCAAATTTCAGATGCGTTATTGGATGAATTTCTTCGTCACGACCCTGATTCAAAAGTAGCTTGTGAAACCATGGTAACTACAGGACTGGTGATTTGTGCCGGGGAAGTAAGGACCAAAGGCTGGGTGAACATCGATGATGTTGCACGCCAAACCATCAGAGAGATCGGTTATACGAAATCAGCTTATAAGTTCGATGCTGATTCCTGTGGTGTGATCAGCACCATCCATGAGCAATCAGGTGACATTAACATGGGTATTGCCAGGGAGAAAGAAGAAGACCAGGGTGCAGGCGACCAGGGAATGATGTTCGGATATGCATGCACTGAAATGAAAAATTTCATGCCCATGCCCATTGAACTGGCCCACATTTTCCTGCAGGAACTTGCTGCCATACGAAAAGAAGGGAAAGAGATGACTTATCTGCGCCCGGATTCAAAATCTCAGGTCACGATAGAGTTTGACGACAATCATCAGGCTAAGCGTATTGACTCCATTGTAATTTCAACCCAGCATGATGATTTTGATGATGACGATGATAACATGATCAGGAAGATCGAGGAAGATATCCGCAATATCCTCATCCCACGTGTAAAGCAAAACCAGGATTTGCCTGAAAATGTAAAGGGTTTATTTAAAGGTGATTTTAAGCTTTTCGTCAACCCTACCGGCAAATTTGTGATCGGTGGACCCCATGGCGATACCGGCCTTACCGGGCGAAAGATCATCGTTGATACCTATGGCGGCAGAGGTGCACACGGTGGTGGTGCCTTTTCCGGAAAAGATGCTTCAAAGGTTGATCGCTCGGCTGCTTATGCCACACGCCATATCGCCAAGAACCTCGTTGCCGCAGGCGTGGCCGATGAGGCACTCATACAGGTGGCTTATGCCATTGGCAGGAAAGAACATGTCGGCCTTTTCGTAAATACCTTTGGGACTGCCAGGGTGAAAGATAAAAACGGCAACATCATTACTGACGGTGAGATCTCCAATATCCTTGACGAGCTTTTCGACCTTACACCACACAACATCATCAAACGGTTCGGACTTAAAAACCCTATCTTTAAAAAAACCGCTTCTTACGGCCATTTCGGAAGAGAGCCTTTTGATGAAGAAGTGAAAGTGTATTATGATCCTCAAAACCCTGCCGATCATGTAAACTGCAACCTTAAAACCTATAAAAAGAATGTAACATTCTTTGCATGGGAAAAGCTGGATTACGTTGAGAAGATCAAAAAGTCTTTTGGACTTTAGAAGATCGAACAGGGGGAGAGGGGTAGGGAATAGAGAACAGAGAACAAGGAATAAGAATAAGAACGTTGAATTAGTTCATTGTCCCTGCCTGCGGCAGGCAGTAGACAGTAGGCAGTAAGCAGTAACCAACCCAACACCTAACACCTAACACCACAAAAAAGCCTCCACTCAATGAGCAGAGGCTTCCAGTTTTATAAAATATATTTTCTTAATGAACCAGTATCTTCTGTGTGGTTGCAATATGATTGTCAAGTTTCAGGGTGGCAAAGTAAATGCCTCCAGTGAGGTTTGAAACGTTGATCCTTTCAGTCCCGTTAAGTCCGCTAAGGGTACTTTCATAAACCACTGCACCAAGCAGGTTAGTGATCAGGATCTCAGCACGGCTTACTACAGTAGGGATCTCATAATCGAAGGAAACAAAACTTTCAGCAGGGTTCGGATATGCAGCGGAGAAGCTTGTATTGTCAAGTACGTAATTGCTTATGCCTGTCGTTTCTGCATTGAAGTGGATCCAGTAAAGGGCAAAATTCCCTGCATTGGTCGGGTCAAGGAATACATATACCATTTGCGAGATGCCCTCATTACCATCAGCGTCATAAAACATTTCGAACGACTCGTCGGTAGTAGTCGGAGCAATGGTCACAAGACCGGAGGTATCAGTACCAAATGCATATTCAACACCATCGAAGAAAAACCAGTTGGTTGAATTGGGCATGAGGAAAACGGCTTGCTTGAATGCAATAAGATTTAAGGGAGCAGCAGCATGGTTATGCACTTTGATCACTCCATGGATCGAATCATCAACGTTGCCATTGAGCATCCTGGTGTTCATTGATACTGAATCACCAGACTCACAGCTCAGCGAGAACAGACTGTTATAATTAACCAGCACTTCTGAATAATTATCAGGATTATCCATGTCGAAAAAAGTATACTTCACTGTAGAAATGCCCATGCTACCGTTGGGTGAAAGGTGACCGGAAAAGCCGTCAGTAGATTCGCCCGGTTCCAGTATCGCAAAATTAGCAGAGGTATCTGTGCCAGGGAGGAAACATGCATCTGCCCAGCAAAATGTAAGGATTGTATTTTCAACCTGGCAGATCACTTCCCTGGCAACTCTGATCTTTACGCTGTCGGCACCTGTATTGATAACTTTAATATGGCTTATGATCTCCATATCGCCGGGAGCACCATTAAAAGTAATGACCGGAGAGTAGACGGTAGGGCCAAATTCCCATGTTGTCATGATGGTTGATTGTGAAAACAGTGCTGCCGATGTCAGGAACACTGCTAAAAGAAGTAGAATTTTTCTCATAATAAAAAGTATTTTTTGTTAATTATTTTTCATTCGCAAAATTAATAATTATTTATGATACATAATCTCTTAAAATTTCTAATAACATTTAAATATGTAAATAATTATGATTATCTATACTTCTTATTAAAATTTTCATAATTTTGTCGGTTCAAAACATTAATAAACAGCAACCTGAAAGAAATAAATACTATGAAAAGAACAATGACTACACTATTTGCACTACTGATTGGAATCAGTTTTGTATCCTCACAGCAGATCGCACGTGACAAGGTGGTGGTTGAAATTGCAACCGGTACCTGGTGCCCATCCTGCCCCGGTGCAGCCATGGGTGCAGAGGACCTTGTTGCCAATGGCCATGATGTTGCCATTATCGAATACCACAGTGGTGATGATTATCAAAACAGTGCCGCAACAAGCCGGCTTGGATACTATGGCACTCAATATTTACCAACAGCATATTTTGATGGCGGATCAGCAATTGTAGGCGGAGGCAATACGAGCATGTACCTGCAATACCGGGCACGTTATTACCAGAAAATCGAGATCCCTTCGTCATTTTCCATCGATATCCAGGGATCATCCTCCGGATTGATAGATTATAATGTTGACGTAACGATTGAAATGGTGGATCCGTATGCAGGCCCGGATATTCGCCTTCGCTGTGCAATCACCGAATCGGAGATCCCTGAATACTGGCAGGGACAAGATCACCTTAGTTATGTTGAAAGGATGATGTTGCCTAACCATAACGGTTATACGCTCGACTTTTCCGGTGGAAATATCATCAATCAGAACTACACTTTTTCCCTGGATCCCAGCTGGGTTGCTGAACATTGTGAGATCGTGATCTTCTTACAAGAACAGGGCACCAGGCAGATCCTTAATGCAAGTAAGATGGAACTTATCGAAATGGGTAATGTGAATGATTATGATGCTTCGCTCACACAGCTTTCAAACCTGCCGGAGAAATCATGTTATGGTTCATTTGAGCCCGCCTTTGTTCTCCGTAATAACGGAAATGAAGACCTTACCTCTATAACTTTTAAGTACCAGGTAAACGGGGGCGACCTTAGCACTTACGACTGGACCGGAAGCCTTGCCTTTCTTGAGGAAGAAGATATCATGCTTCCTGAGATCACTTTCACGCCCGGTGATGAAAACTATCTGAAGATATACTCTGAAAATCCCAATGGAAATCCAGATCAGTACCCGCTGAACGATACTATCAACCATATGATAGAGGGAGCTGATATTGTTCCTTCTTATGTTAGCCTCATCCTCAGGACAGATTACAAACCCGGAGAAACCACCTGGGAGATCCTTGATGTTGATGGCATGGTTGTGTACTCCGGTGGCCCATACAGTGAACCAAGCCTGACCATCATGGAAGACTTCGAACTTGACAACCTTTCATGTTATCAGTTCTATGTTTATGATGCTGGTGGCGATGGCCTGAGCTCACCCGGATTCTTAGCCCTTTATTATGGAGGCAACAATTACATCCTGCAGGGAATTGGTGATTTTGGTGCTATGATAGGCACTGATTTCCAAACCGATGACGATACCGGAATCGAAGATATCGTTGCCAATGCCGAAGTTAAAGTTTATCCCAACCCCTTCAGTAACTACACCAATATTGTCATCACAACACTTGAAGTGAGCCATATTAAAGTAAATATGTACAACATTCTCGGTGAACTTGTTTACCAGGCAGATGAAGGCATACATGCCGCCGGAGAACAAATGATCAGGCTAAGCGGAGAAAACCTGCAGAACGGGGTTTACTTCGTACAGCTGATGGTGAATGAGCAAGTCATCACTGAAAGGGTGACGATAGCACGTTAAGCTGTTAGGGTTGCCAACCTTATTAAGGTTGGCAACCCTGCTATAACTCTCTGATTTCCACGGTCGGCTGCTCAGGCAACTCCTCGGCCAGTAACCACCTGCAAAAGATTATGGCTTCCTTATAGGCAGCAGTGCTGATCCAATTATCGACATCCATAGGCTTGTGAGAGAGATAAACAGTATAGCTGCCATCAGCATTGGGCTTTGCTGCCCCTTTGTTGATGCTCACTTTATAGTTTGCATAATCCATCGACTGCATCAGGAAATTCCATGTTTGTATGCCCCAATAACAGCACTCGGGGGATGTGAACCTGATCTTAAGGTATTGGTTTTTCTCCAGGCAGAAACGCCCGAAGCAGTATACATTATCAACTGTTCCCCATCCACCCTGGTCGGCTTCGAAAGGGAATGGAGGGAGAAAATCATTAAGCGGGAAATCGACCGGCAAGGGAGCTATCCAGGTGGTTTGTTCGAAAAATGTAGCCATGACCTTTATACGCCTGGCAAGTTCCTCATCATCCAGTGGTTTTGATGGCGCATGCTGTCTTGTATTTTCAATGCACAACTCACTTTCGGTACTGTTTGGCCTGTCAAAGAAATATTCCCTGGTAAATAGGGTTACGGCGTCTTCATCAAGTTTGAATTCATTTTTTCCTTTCGGATCGGGGGTGAATTTTATCTCAAAGCTTCCGTCCGCTTCAAATTCAATATCCCTGTGATTTACATTCTGAGTAACCCTGTCGCTCAATTCACCATCCGGCGATCCGCCATAAAAACAAAAAGAAAGGTAGCAACTATCGTATCGTTTTCCTCTGATAATATATTCCTGGTCTCCCCTCACCTGGGTAAAATAATAAACTGAATCTACATTATCGCCCAGCACTTTATGGTAAGGAGTAGCCAACAGCATGAAATCAGGATGCAACGGGTCATTGAACAGATAGAAATCAATACTTGTTCTGAGTAAGTGGAAGATATGCCGGTAACCGTCTACCCTGCCCTGTTCATCAATGACTTTTTCAGGATCGAGAAAAGTGTTTTCGGTATTTCTGATCACATCCAGGAAATGCTCCAGTGCTGCTTTGCTTTTATATTCCATGAATTGTAATTAAAGTTGTTCGTAAAATTCAAGGTATTTGCTGAACTGCTGGTTGACCTCATCCTCCTTTAGCCCGAAGGTGTCAAGAGAGTAGAAATGCTTTCCATGTTTGTCCTTAGGGTTTTTGGCTAGGAAGGTCCTGAAATTATTAACAGCTTCCTCACTCAAATTCCAGCCAAAACGCTCATATATTTTTTCGATCGTCCCGATCTGGTCTTTCACAAAATCCTCAAACTTCAGGTCAATGATCTGATCTTCTTTATTAAGGGCCTTCCTGCTTTCTATGAAGCGGTCGAAATATTTGCTCCAGAGCATGGCTTGTTCCTTACCGGTTACACCTGGGTCTTCCCCGTTGCTGTATAAAGTCCTGACTGAAGAGATCAGGCTGGCCGTAGAGCTAACAATATCTGCCGGAGCCCGATGTGTCATGATAATACGTGCATCCGGATAAATCTCAAATATTTCAGGAAGTCTCCGCAGGTGGACAGGTGTTTTTAGCAGCCATCTGTCACTCTTGACACCTCCGGACTGAAGGTATTGCAGGAAACGTTTATGAAAACGCATGGTTCCGAGCATATCTGAATCATCAGAGAACCATTTCATGTATGAAGGCAAATACAGCTGTGCAGAAAACTGATAGCTATTGAAATCAAAGGCGGTGATCCCCAGGCATTCCTGTGGCGAATCAGCTTCCATATAATGCTTCTGCCTGAAGTCGGGAACGAGCTTGAATAGTTGGCTAAATTCCTTTTCGATAGTTTTCAATTGTGCATTATCCCTGAACGTATCTGGTGTTGCTGCAGGGTATGGCAGCAAGCATTCCCATGCCAGGGGAGATCGGTGTGCGGGGTCTTCATGCAGGATCGCATGCAGGATTGTAGTCCCTGTACGAGGCATTCCAATTATGAATACAGGCTGTTTGATCTCCTGATCCTCAATCCATGGATTCCTTACCATCTCTTGCTCTATCTTATAGCGTCCGTAGAGAATGCGCTCCAACAAGCCTTTTACTGCCAGTGCGCCAAAGGGGTTCGGATAACCTTCTTTATTGATAGAGCGAACCAGGATCTGCAAGCCCTCCTCAGCTTTTGGAATACTTCCTGAAAAACCGGTTTTTCTTTTTACTCTGGCAATAATGGCATCGGCATCAATTTTAAAAGGATCCAGTTTCACCTTTTTTAATGCGTAGCCTGCTCCATTGATAATATTAAGCATGGAGGTGCGCTGAACGCGCAGGGAAGGTTGTTTTGTCATGGGCTTACATCAATTGTTTCAGCTTCTGGGCAAGACCGATGTCACCCTTGACCTTGATTTTTCCGGTAAGGGTGGCAATCATAGGTTTTATCTCGCCACGCTGAAGTTTTAAGTAAGTATCAGTACTCATGGTGATGGTACAGTTTGCATCTTCATCAACATCACGCAAATAGTTTTCCTCACCACAGCCATCTATGAGAATAAAATGCTCATCTAATTTAAATTTGAGTTTTTTGCCAATGGGAGGAATAGCTTTTACCTTTTCGGTAAGGTCCCGTCTGATGTCTGCAATTTTCATGCGCCAAATATAGAAAAACCTATTCAGCAAGATGAAAATTTTATAAAATAATTTAAGATAATATTACAGGGAGGGATGTCTGTCCGGCCAATTGCCATACATGGCATTCGGAAGTTCACACCACTATTGCGAGTTCCTTTATTCTTTATTCAATAGCTTTTCATCCACCTTATTCGGCAAAGTAACCTTAAGCAAAGGTTCATTCTCCATCGCTCTTTTGATCGCAAAAATGGCCTCATCATTGCGTGCCCAGCTGCGGCGGGCAATGCCATTGTTCACATCCCAGTACAGCATGCTTTTCAGTCTGCGATCAGCATCTTCGGAGCCATCCAGCAGCATTCCGAATCCGCCATTGATCACTTCACCCCAGCCAACACCTCCGCCATTATGTATCGATACCCATGTAGCACCTCTGAAACTATCCCCGATCACATTCTGAATGGCCATATCGGCCGTGAATTGTGAGCCGTCATATATATTTGAAGTTTCCCTGAAAGGGGAATCTGTTCCCGATACATCATGATGGTCGCGGCCCAACACAACAGGCGCTGAGACCTTGCCAAGCTTAATAGCATTGTTAAAGGCTTCGGCGATCCTGGTCCGGCCCTCACAATCGGCGTATAGAATTCGTGCCTGAGAGCCTACTACCATCTTGTTTTCTTCTGCCTGCCGGATCCACAGCAGGTTGTCATTGAGTTGCTGCTTAATTTCGTCAGGCGATTCTGCTGCCATTTGCTCCAGGATATCCCCTGCGATCTTATCCGTAGCATGAAGGTCATTCGGGTCGCCGGAAGTACATACCCAGCGGAATGGGCCAAATCCGTAATCAAAACACATAGGCCCCATGATATCCTGTACGTAGGAAGGATATTTAAAATTGCCATCTCCTTTCATGATATCAGCACCGGCACGGGAAGCTTCCAACAGGAAGGCATTTCCGTAATCGAAGAAATACATACCACGGGAAGCCATGGTGTTAATAGCCAATACCTGGCGGCACAGGGAATCCTGTACTTTTTGTTTAAACTTTTCCGGATCATCAACCATAAGCTTATTTGATTCCTCGAAGCTCAATCCAACAGGGTAATATCCGCCTGCCCATGGATTGTGAAGCGAGGTCTGGTCAGAACCAAGGTCAATGTGGATATTCTTATCTGCAAATGCTTCCCAGAGACTGACAATATTTCCCTGATAGGCCAGGGAAACAGCTTCTTTGTTCTCCCTGGCTTGCCCGATTCTTTCGATGAGTGAATCGATATCCTTATAAAGCTCATCAACCCATCCCTGTTCATGTCTTTTCATTGCTGCCGCCGGGTTGATCTCGGCAATCACGCCAATAGCACCTGCTATTACAGCTGCCTTAGCCTGGGCACCTGACATGCCACCCAGGCCTGAAGAAACGAATATTTTTCCACCCAAACCGGAATCTCCGTTCTGAAGCTTTCTGCCGGCATTCAGCACAGTAATGGTAGTACCATGCACAATCCCCTGCGGCCCGATATACATATAAGAACCCGCTGTCATCTGCCCGTATTGGGAAACACCCAGGGCGTTAAATTTCTCCCAGTGGTCCTGACCGGAATAATTAGGGATCACCATACCATTGGTTACCACCACCCGGGGTGCATCCTTGTGGGAAGGGAACAATCCCATTGGGTGACCGGAATACATTACCAGGGTTTGCTCATCCGACATCTCCGCCAGGTATTTCATACTAAGCAAGTATTGCGCCCAGTTCTGAAACACAGCCCCATTGCCACCATAAGTGATCAATTCGTGGGGATACTGGGCGACAGCCGGATCAAGGTTATTCTGGATCATAAGCATAATGGCAGCTGCCTGCTTCGATTGTGCCGGATATTCCTCAATGGGCCTTGCATATATTTCATACCCCGGACGGAAGCGGTGCATATAGATCCTGCCATACCTTTTTAACTCTTCTGTGAACTCAGGAATAAGTATTGTATGGTGCTTCGGATCAAAATATCGCAAAGCATTTTTAACTGCCAGTTTTTTCTCCTCTTCGTTCAATATTTCTTTGCGAAGAGGCGCATGGCTGACATTATGGTCATATTCATGAGGCCCGGGCATGATCTCAGGAATACCTTGTAAAATGTCTTTTTGAAAATCAGTTAGTTCCATTCTTTTATTAATTTCTGTTAACTGAGGGATGTTTAGATAGCAAAATTACAACTAATTCTTTATCTTTGATCTTGAACAGCCCCTTTAACAAACATGAAAACATATCCCCTGGAAACGATAATTTCTATTGCCCGAACATTATCACCCTATTATAAGAATTTATATGAGAAGGTACCTGAAAGCGGTTGGAAAATTTCTGATCTTCCGCCTGTCGATCAAACGGCATTCTGGGTGCATAATACGGTAGAGGATAACCGCCTGCTAACCGGTGAAATGAGTGATGGTATCATTTTCAAAAGCGGTGGTACGACAGGGAAACCGAAATTTTCAGTGTATTCGCGCGAAGAATGGGAAACCATGACCGGAACCTTCGGTTATCATCTTGCTGAAAGTGGCCTTGAAAAAGGTGACCGGGTGGCCAACCTGTTTTATGCCGGCGAACTGTACAGCAGCTTTCTTTTTCTGCACGACAGCCTGGAACTTTGCCCGGTGGAAGTAATGATCTTCCCGATCTCGGGCGCTGCACCAATAGAATTTATGGTAAAAGAGTTCATAGATTTCCGGATAAACACTTTAGTGGGTGTTCCGACACAACTCATCAGCCTTGCCGAATACATTAAAAATGAAAGCGTTGAAGGGGTGAAAATCAAAAAAGTTTATTTCGGCGGGGAAAGCATGTACCAGGACCAGAGAGAACTTATAAAAGAAGTGTTCCCGGGGATCAGAATCTATTCCGTTGGCTATGCCAGTGTAGATGGTGGCCTGCTAGGATTTATCGACGAAGAATGTGGTTTTAATGAACACCGTGTTTTTGACGGATATAACATCATCGAGATAGTGGATGACAATACAGGTGAAGTGATAGAGGAATGCAACAGGGAAGGAAGAATGCTTACCACCAACCTCTCGCGTTTGCTCATGCCCATCATTCGTTACCCGGTTGGCGATCATGGTATCTGGATAGAGAAAAAGGGGACAAAGAACAGGAAGTTCAAGATCCTGGGGCGTTCGGAAGAAGGCGCACGCATAGGAGTGGTAACCATGAATGTTGATAACTTCCTTCACATCCTCCACATGATAAAACCTGTATTCCATGCAGTAAATTTTCAGATGGTCATTGATCATATCGATAAAATGGATAAGCTCACCTTACGCATTGTAGTGGATGACCCCTCTGAAGTGCAACCCGAATGGGAAGAAAAGCTTTTGGAAACAATCTTTACTGAGCGCCCCGAATTCAAGGAAGAGATAGCAATCAGTGGGGTACACCCCATCAGCATAGAATGGATTGGGCCGGGGGAGTTAAAGATAAACCCCAGAACCGGCAAGATCCGCCGCATCATCGATAACAGATTTAAATAAGCCTGCATATGTCAAAATTTGAACAACTCCAGGTCCCTGACCCTACCGCATTATCGGCTGTACAGAATATCTGTGACCTTAGCGATCCTTATCGTACAGGGAAAGAAATGGATGAGCTGTTTCTACAGGCTATGCGAGAGATCATCACCTGGCACTACGGCAGATGTGATTTTTACAAAAATCTCCTCGACAGGGAAAAATTCACTTCATCGAAGCTGAAGACCATTGATGACCTTCACAATATCCCATTCATACATGCGAACTTCTTCAAAACCCATGCCGTACGCTCCATTCCGGAAGAAGAAATAGAGATCACCCTTACTTCCTCAGGTACTATGGGACAAAAAAGCCAGATGTTCTTCGACCATTGGTCGATAAGCTCCGGGAGGAGGATGGTTGATTTTATTTACGACCATTTTGGGTGGTATAACCCGGATAAAGAAACAAACTATCTGGTGAGCAATTATGAACCTGAAGCGGGTTCCACACGGGGGACAACCAATACAAGTAAATTCCTCACCAAGTATGCACCCGCCAGGCAGTTGAACTATGTGCTAAGGCTTACCGGTGAAGGCTCCCATGAATTTGACATCTTCGGATGCATCGAGGTACTGAAGCAATACGAAGCGGAAAAGATACCGGTTCGCTTTATTGGGTTTCCATCGTTTATCTTTTTTATTTTAGAAAGAATGAAAAAGCTTGGGGTGAAAGATCTTAACCTATCTGATGAATCGCTGGTCTTCTTTGCCGGAGGATGGAAAGGTTATGCCGACAAGCAACTGTCGAAGACTGAATTATATGGCCGTCTTGGTGAACAGCTGGGTATTCCCGATATCCGCTGCCGCGATGGCTTTGGATCTGTTGAGCACTCGGTTCCTTATGTAGAGTGTGAAAAGCACCATATGCACATACCTGTGTGGTCGCGTGCCTTTGTCAGAGATGTCAGGACACTGGAGGTGCTCGACCACGGTAAGCCGGGATACCTGAGTTTTGTTACACCTTATATAACTTCTGTTCCCGCCATAAGTGTGATGATGGGTGACCTGGCCATCATGCACTCTCCGGATGAATGTGGTTGTGGCATCAACACACCATGGTTTGAGATCGCCGGCAGAGCAGGCATTTCCAAAAATAAAAGCTGTGCAATGTCGGCAGCTGAATTGCTTAAAAAAGAAGCTGTTTAACAAGAGTGTTTATGGAAAAAAAAGAATATATCTGGCGCGGTGAATGGATCAGCAAAGCGGAATTCGAGCGCAAAGTTAGCACTATCGGCAAGGATATTGCCGAAGATCTCAGGCTGCGTATGCATCCTCCTTCCCTTATCCGTGCCTGTGCCGCTTACAGGCAACAACTGCTCGAAGGGGATAATGAGGAACTGATCACCTCCCT
>JAGLYE010000060.1 GCA_023132505.1 Bacteroidales bacterium
AAGGTGCCGGTGCTTTTGTTTGTGGAGAGGAAACAGCTCTGATCGCTTCTGTTGAGGGACAGCGTGGTATGCCCCGTAAACGTCCTCCATTTCCGGCTGCTTCCGGACTGTGGGGAAAACCCACTAACATCAACAATGTTGAGACTTTCGCTAACATCCCATGGATCATTCAGCATGGTGCGGCGGAATATGCCAGTTATGGTACCGAAAAAAGTAAAGGGACTAAGGTCTTTGCCCTGGCAGGAAAGATCAAACGCTCCGGTCTTGTTGAAGTACCGATGGGTATGAGTATAAAGGATGTGATCTTTAAACTCGGTGGTGGTATTCAGGATGATAAGGAATTTAAAGCGGTGCAGATGGGAGGCCCCTCTGGTGGTTGCATTCCGGCACACCTTTTAGATACTATAGTCGATTATGATTCAGTGAATGCCACCGGTGCCATTATGGGCTCAGGCGGGATGGTCGTTATGGATGAAACTACCTGTATGATCGATGTGGCCAAGTTTTTCCTCGACTTTACACAGAAAGAATCTTGTGGGAAATGTACTTTTTGCCGCATTGGGACTAAACGCATGCTCGAGATCCTGACACGCATCACAGAAGGCGAAGGTGAGGAAGGAGATATTGAAAAGCTGGAAGAATTGTCATACAAGATTAAAGATAATTCCCTGTGCGGTTTAGGTCAGACGGCCCCCAATCCGGTGCTTACAACAATCAGGTATTTCAGGGATGAATATGAAGCTCATATACGTGATAAAAAGTGTCCGGCAATGGTATGTACAAAACTGCTGACCTATGAAGTTGATGAAACAAATTGTACCGGCTGCACTGTTTGTGCAAAAAACTGCCCGGTAGATGCTATTAGCGGTGCGCGCAAGGAAATACACCATATCGACCAGGATATTTGTATCAAGTGTGGTGTGTGTTATACAAAATGTAAGTTCGAAGCCATTAAGTTATCTTAAAACGAAAAAAAAGGTCCTGCATAATGAATGAAGAGGTAAATATAATTCTGAACGGAAAGACTGTTCCCGGCTATAAAGGGGAAACCATTTTGCAGCTGGCAGAAAGGAACGGAATTGAAATACCTACCCTGTGTAATGATCCACGATTGGAGCCATACAGCTCCTGCTATCTTTGTGTGGTTGAGGTTGAAGGACTCAGGGGATTGCAGCCATCCTGTTCCACAAGGATCTCGGAAGGGATGCGTATCGAAACTCATAATGACAAGATTGCCGGTGCCAGGAAAACTGCCCTGGATCTGATCCTCAGCAATCACTATGCTGATTGTATTGGCCCATGTAAGCAGAGCTGTCCGGCCGGTGTAGATGTACAGGGTTATATTTCTCATATCGAAAAGGGGCAATACCATGAGGCAGTGGCCCTGATTAAGGAAACCAACCCATTACCTGCCATCTGCGGCCGTGTTTGTGTACGTCCTTGTGAAGTAGCCTGCCGAAGGAATCTCCTCGACGAAGGAGCACCTGTGGGAATCGATTACCTCAAACGATTTGTCTCCGATTTCGACCTGGAATCAGAAAATAAATATGTGCCGGAGATCAAACCGGACACTGGCAAGAAAGTAGCTGTCATCGGTGCAGGCCCCGGTGGGGTTTCTGCTGCTTTTTTCCTTCGGAAAGAAGGACATGATATTGATGTGTTCGAAGCCAGCCCTAAACCGGGCGGATGGCTCAGGTATGGTATTCCTGAATATCGCCTTCCGAACGACATCCTTCAGAAAGAAGTAGATAACATCACTGAAATGGGTGTGCGTATTCATTATAACAAACGCCTGGGTGATGATCTGAAATATGCTGATATCCAGAAGCAATACGATGCTGTTATCCTCGCTATTGGTTCACAAAAAGGGACTATGATTGGCTGCGAAGGCGATGATGCTGAGAATGTATTTTCCGGCATCGACTTCCTGAAGGAGATGGAAGTTACCGGAAAGCCATATAACTTCAAAGGCAAGACAGTAGCTGTAGTTGGTGGTGGAAACACCGCCATGGACTGCTGCCGTACTTCCATGCGTTGTGGTGCAGATAAGGTTTATGTGATCTATCGTCGTACCGAAAAAGAAATGCCTGCCAATCCTATCGAGATCCATGAGTCGAAACTTGAAGGGATCGAATACCTGCTGCTTACCAACCCGGTTAAGATCAACAAGGGCAAAGGCGGCAAGGTGAAGTCAATCACCTGCCTGAAGATGGAATTGGGCGAACCTGATGCTTCAGGACGAAAAAGACCAATCCCGATTCCCGGTTCAGAATTTGAACTGGAAGTGGAATATGTTATGGCTGCTATCGGGCAAAAGACCGATGTTAACTTTACGGAAGATATCAATACCATCATCAAAAAAGGGGAATTAAAAGTTAATCGCTGGGGTGATATAGAGGCTGACCCAGAAACACTTCAAACAGGGATCGAGAACGTTTTTGCAGCCGGTGATGGCGTATCAGGTCCGGCAACACTGATACAGGCCATTGCACAGGCAAGGGTGGCCTCGCATAGCTGTAACTTATTCCTTAATGGCGAGGAGATCAAGCCAATGCCGGGTGAGTTTTTTAGTAAAAAAGATAACTTCAAAAAACAGGAGAAAGAAGAGTACCTGGGCAAGTTCAATGAGCAGAAGCGGGAAGAAATGCCTACGCTTGATCCCAAAAACAGAAAGAATTTCAAGGAGGTTGAACTTGGCTACGAAGATGAGGATGTTGCATACCACGAATCATTGCGCTGCATGGAATGTGGTTGTACAGAATTATATACCTGTGACCTGAAGAAGTATGCTACCGAATACAATGCCTCACAGGAAGGTGTAAGCGGTAACTTTAAAGAATATAATGTTGATTTCAGGCATCCTTATATTGAGATAGACAATAATAAATGTGTGCTTTGTGCCCGTTGTGTGAGGATTTGCCGTGATGTGGTCAGTGCTGATGCACTCGGGCTGGTTAATCGTGGGTTCGAAACCTTCGTGGCCCCGAGTATGGGTGAATCCCTGTCTGATACTAATTGCGAAAGTTGCGGTATGTGTATAAGTACATGCCCAACTGGTGCACTAACCGAAAATGTACCATTTAAACCGGGTCCGGTCAAGCTGGAGAAGCAGCAAAGTATCTGTAATTATTGTTCTATTGGTTGTGAACTTGATTTCGAACATAAAAGCGGTTTTGTGATGCGTACTGAAGGCCGCGACGGACATGTAAATACAAACGGGAACCTTTGTAAGTACGGTAAGTTCGGTTATAAGTACCTGAATGATAAGTCAAGGCTTACCATGCCTCTGCTGAAGGTGGCAGGCCGTTTTGAGATAATTGATTTCAAGACTGCTTTTGATATCATTGCCCAAAAGATCCGGGCTGTCACTCCCGACGACAATGCCTTCTTTGCCGGTGCACGGATGAGCAATGAGGAGATGTATCTCATCCAGAAGCTGGCCAGGGCAGGGGCAGGGACCAACAATATTACTTCATTCCATTACCTGAACCGGGGGCATGGATATATTTTTAATTCGAAAGCAAACGTTCCATTTGAACAGCTTAAAGATGCCAGTAAGATCTACCTGATCGGGGCGGAATTGAATCGCGACAATGCCGTGCTGGGTTATATGATCAACAATGCCAGGGTGAAACACCATGTGCCTGTTGAACTTGTGAGCAATATGGATGAAAGTCCAATGGAACATAAGGTGGAGAAATCCCTTAAGGTGAAATCATATCATCATTTCATCAAGGCCGTGAATTATTACCTGGTAGCCAATAATTTCCACAACGGATTGTTTATTGGAGACAATTGTGAAGGATTTACCGCCTATAAAGAAGACCTCCTGAAGGAGAATTTCGTGGATCTTGTCGAAAAATCCGGCGTCACATTCATGGATAGTGTGATAGAATTTGCCAAGGCATATAATAATGAGATGAATGCAGTGATCATCTTCTCTGAAAAAGAGATATGCTCAAATACTTGCAGCGAATTATTTAACCTTGCATTGATCACCGGCAAACTTGGTAAAACTGCCAATGGCCTGATCAGCGTAAAGGAGAAAAACAATGCACAGGGTATTTTCGACATGGGTATTTGTCCAACACTCGGAGTTGGTGCTGTGGATATTAATGATAAAGGACTTGTTTCCCGGATGAAGAAATCATGGAAGGTGAAATCACTCCCAAAAGATGTGATCGTAAGCCAGTTTGAAAAGCTCGATAAAGGCAAATTGAAAAACCTCTTCATTTTCGGAGAGGATCCGCTGGGATGTACAGAAGATAAAGTGAAAGTAGCTGGATGGTTGACAGTAGCTGATTTTGTGGTTGTAATGGATTACTTCAAGACCGATACAGCTAATCAGGCTGATTTGGTGCTCCCTGCCAGTTTCCCATTTGAATCAGGTGGGACCTTTACCAATACCCAAAAGGTGATTCAGCATTTTGAAAGTGGATTTGAACTAAAAACAGGAATGTCTACCCTGGAGCAACTGTCTGCTCTGATGAAAGAGTTTGGTGTCAAGCAGAAAAGCAAACCGGAGGAAGTTATGTCAGAGATCGTAAGCTTGCTTCCTGAAGCCGGTGAGGAAGACAAATTTATATTCCGAACCACCGAAGAAATAAATGATTGTCGCATGTTTAAGCATGGTTGTGATAACATTGTTAAACGATTTGATGATGAATTTGATGATGCATTCGAAAATTAGCAAATAAGGATGACATCACTAAACACGGACGCTATAGGTATAGCATCCAAACCAAACCTAAACCGATTTTCGTACCTTTACTTCTTCAACAATGCGTTAGCATAATATGGCCGTAAATAACAACGATCTTTTAAAATACTATTACCACGACACCTCTTTCGATACGCTGATGAAAAAGCGTATCTACCATGTATTGCTTATTTCAAGTGCTTACGATGCGTTTATCCTGGAAGAAGATGGCCGTATCGATGAGCAGATCTTTGACGAGTACGTTTCACTTAACCTGCGTTATCCTCCCCAATTTATTCAGGTTACTAATGAGGAAAGAGCTTTTGAAGAACTTGGCGAAGGTGATATTGACCTGGTTATCACCATGTTAAGTGCAGAGGATGAAAACACCTTCGGCATCGTTAAAAAGATCAAGAATAAATACGAAGGCATCCCTATTGTGGTACTGACACCATTTTCACGGAAGGTGACCATCAATCTCGACAAGGAAGACCTCAGCGCAATTGATTATGTTTTCAGCTGGCTGGGCAATGCCGACTTGCTGCTTGCCATTATCAAGCTTATTGAGGATAAAATGAACGCAGAGCATGATGTGAATGTGGTAGGAGTGCAGACCATCATACTGGTAGAGAATTCAGTTCGTTTTTATTCCAGCTACCTGCCGCATATCTATAAGATCATCTTTAAGCAGTCACAGAAGTTCATGATGGAAGGGCTGAATGAGCATCAGCAGATGTTGCGCATGCGCGGAAGGCCAAAAATCTTGTTGGCCAGAAATTATGAGGAGGCAATTGCGCTTTATGAAAGATATAAAAACAATCTGCTAGGCATAATTTCAGACATATCATATGAAAGAAAAGGCAAGACTGACAAGAACGCTGGTATTAAACTCGTTAATAAGGTCAAATCCGAAGATAACCTTATGCCAATCCTGCTTCAGTCGTCGGATGCCCACCAGGCTGCCAAAGCCAAGGAACTGAAGGTTGGCTTCATCAATAAACTATCTAAAACCATTTCCTTTGAGCTTAAAAACTTTATTGCTGAGTTCTTTGCTTTCGGTGATTTCGTTTTTATTGATCCTGATACTATGAAGGAGGTGAATCGTGCAAAGGACCTCAAAACTCTTCAGAAGATAATATACAAACTTCCTGATGCATCACTTCACTATCACCTTTCAAGAAACCATATCTCGAAATGGCTGCGTGCACGTGCCCTGTTCCCGTTGGCTGAAAGGTTCAAAGATGTAACCCTGGACGATTTTGAAAGCCTTGAGGATGTTAAAAAATATCTTTTCGATTCCATTGGAAATTACAGGCTGACAAAAGCACGTGGTGTGATTGCCGAATTCCGGCGCGACAGCTTCGATGAATACCTTTCATTATCCCGCATTGGTGTAGGTTCTTTAGGAGGGAAGGCCCGCGGACTGGCATTTCTTGATTCCATGGTAAAACGGAACCGGCTTTATGATAAGTGGGAAGGTGTCAGGATCACCATTCCTAAAACAGTGGTGCTTGGAACAGATATCTTTGACCAGTTCATGGAAGAGAATGACCTGTACAAAATTGCGATGTCGAACCTTTCAGATACTGAAATACTGACCAGGTTTCTTAGCGCACGCCTACCTTCCAGGATCAAGGAAGACCTGTATATACTCATTTCATTTTTAAAAAACCCCCTGGCAGTACGCTCCTCGAGCTTGCTGGAAGATTCATATTATCAACCTTTTGCAGGGATCTACTCCACATATATGATCCCTAATATTGAATCGGATGAACGCAGAATGCTGGTCATGCTGGGTGAAGCTATCAAAAGCGTTTATGCATCGGCCTATTTTAAAGACAGTAAAGCTTATATGTCGGCTACTTCGAATGTGATAGATGAAGAAAAAATGGCCATTGTACTCCAACAGGTTGTGGGCAGGCGTTATGCCAACAGGTATTACCCGACCTTTTCAGGGGTGGCCAGATCGATCAACTTCTATCCTATGGAGCCGGAAACAACGGAAGATGGTATTGCCAACATTGCCCTTGGCCTTGGAAAATATATTGTTGACGGAGGCATGACACTGCGTTTCAGTCCAAAATATCCAAAGAAAGCACTCCAGACCAGCACACCGGAACTGGCTTTGCGCGAAACTCAGCGGGAGTTCTATGCCCTCGACCTGATGGCCGACAGTTTCAAACCCTCTATCGATGATGCCATCAATTTGCTAAAACTACGCCTGACTGAAGCCGAGAAAGATAAATCCTTGCGTTTTGTCGCATCTACTTATGATTATCAAAGTAAGATGCTGCGTGACGGTATGCAGCAGGAAGGAAAGAAACTGGTTACCTTCTCAGCCATACTGAATCATAATGTATTTCCACTGGCCGAGATCCTGCAGGAGGTTTTGGAAACAGGACAACGTGAGATGGGTAAACCCATAGAAATTGAATTTGCAGTGGATATGAGCCCGGTGAAAGATGAACCACATACTTTTCATCTGCTGCAGATCCGTCCTATCGTTGATAGTGACGAAACAGTAGATGTGAATATCGATGATATTTCTCAGGATGATACGATCATGATGAGTAAGACGGCACTTGGGAATGGTTATATCAAGGACATTTGTGACCTTATATATGTGAGACCTGAGAGCTTTGATTCAAGACGAACCCATGAAATTGCTGAACTCATTGGAAAAGTCAATGAACAATTCCTTGAAGACGGGAAAAATTATATTCTGATCGGCCCCGGCCGTTGGGGCTCTGCCGATCCGCACCTCGGTATCCCGATAAAATGGCCACAGATATCTGCCGCCAGGCTCATTGTTGAATCCGGACTGGAAGATTACCGCATCGATCCCAGCCAGGGTACACACTTTTTTCAGAACCTGACCTCATTCAGGGTGGGGTACTTTACCATCAATCCATTTATTAAAGACGGAACCTACGACCTTGATTTCCTTGCCGGCCAAAAAGCAGTGTATGAAGATGAATTTATCAGACATATCCGCTTTGAAAAGCCAGTGGTTATTGCCATTGATGGGAAGAAGAAAAAGGGGGTGGTTTTTAAACCAAAGAAATAGTTTTGAGGGTTGAGGGTTGAGGGTTGAGTTTTGAGTGTTGGGTGGATATTTGATATCCGATATTCGATTTTCTCAGTAACCTTTGTGTATCCTTCGTGATAAAGAACAATTCAAAATTCAACCCTAAAAATTTAAAATCCCCCCGCCCCCCGTTTCTGCTCACTGGTTTCTGAATTCTGGCAGCCAGTAACCAGTGACCAGTAACCAGTAGCCAGTA
>JAGLYE010000061.1 GCA_023132505.1 Bacteroidales bacterium
GTAGCCAGTAACCAGTAGCCAGTAATTTTTTTGTACATTCAATGAAAATCTATCATTCCATAAAAGATATCCAAAGAGACATCCTTGCCCAAAAGGCCAGGGGGCTTTCCATCGGCTTCGTCCCCACCATGGGCGCATTACACCGGGGGCATCTTTCATTGCTGGAACGATCGGTCAAAGAAAATGATATCAGCATTTGCAGCATTTTTGTAAATCCCATTCAATTCAATCACAAACAGGATCTGGAAAAGTATCCCCGAAGCCCGGAGGAAGATTGTAAAAAACTTGATAATGCCGGTTGTGACATCGTTTTTGCCCCATCTGCCGGTGAGATGTACCCGGAAGAGGTGAAAGAGCACTACGATTTTGGGCAGATTGAAAGGGTAATGGAAGGGGAGCATCGTCCGGGGCATTTCAATGGGGTTGCTGTAGTAGTGAAAAGGCTCTTTGACATCTGCATGCCCCATAAAGCATATTTCGGGGAGAAAGACTTTCAACAGCTGGCCATCATAAAAGCTTTGGTTGAGCAACAGAACATGTCAGTGGAGATCATGGGCTGTCCCATTATCAGGGAAGGAGACGGTTTGGCCATGAGCTCCCGCAATGTGCGCCTTAGCCCGGAAGAACGATCCATTGCCCCGGCAATCTTCAAAACATTAAATCAAATTCAGCAAAAGGCAGGGCAAGAGCCCCTTCAAGAAACTATCAGGAAGGCCAAAGCATACCTGAATTCCTTGCCGGGGATGAAAGTGGAATACATTCAAATTACTGATGAGCAATCCCTTATGCCTGTAGAAAGCTGGGATGATGCCAACCAAATCAGGGCATTCATCGCCCTCTTTCTGGGAGATGTCCGCTTAATAGATAACCTGAAGATTATTTATGGGCTGTAAACCCTTTGAATAATGAACATGGAAGTATGGATTGTGTGTGTTTTGGGGATCATTTAAAACTCAAAACTCAAAATTTAAAATTATTCATTAATACCGATCTCCTGATTGAAACATGGAAAGAATTGCTTTTCTGTGTTGAAATTTTGTAATTTTGCCGTGATATGCAAATCGAAGTACTTAAATCGAAGATACACCGGTGCACTATTACCGAGGCCGACCTTCACTATGTTGGTAGCATCACCATTGATGAAGATCTGATTGATGCTGCGGCATTGATCGAGAACGAAAAAGTACACGTATATAATATTACCAACGGCGAAAGGCTTGAAACATACGTGATCAAGGGTGAAAGGGACTCAGGGATCATTTCCATAAACGGTGCCGCTGCCCGTAAGGCCAGCGTTGGCGATCTGATTATCATTGTTTCTTATGCTTCAATGGATATTGAAGAAGCAGCTTCACACAAGCCTGCGATCATTTTCCCTGATGTGAATAATAAACTTTCATAAGTGAAGAAGGCCCTATCTGTATTTAATTATCTGGTATTCCTTCTTCTGGGAATATTATTTCTCTGGTTGGCCTTCAGGAACCTGAACGGGAAGGAGATAATAGAACAGATTCTCCATGCTGATTATTTTTGGATCTTTTTGTGTATAACGGCAGGAGTCCTTGCGCATATAGCCAGGGCTGCCCGCTGGAATATCCTCATTAACTCCATGGGCCATAAAACCCGGCTTTCAACTACTTTTTATGCAGTGATGACCGGATATTTGGCAAATACGGCTGTTCCCCGCTTGGGCGAGGTTACACGCTGTGGGGTGTTGAGCAAAAAGGGAAACATCCCCTTCACGGAATTATTGGGTACCGTGATCGCTGAACGCATATTTGATATGATCACCATGCTATTGATCATTATTACTGTTATCCTGTTCCAGCTTGGACTTGTAGGGGCATTTGTAGATAAACACGTTTTTAGCCCGCTATTTTCAAATTTTGAAAATAACCTTCTTCCTCTTCTTTTTATCCTGGGTCTGTTGATATCCTTAATCATCGTATTTATATTTCTTTGGAAAAAATATCGTCACCGTTTGAAAAAGTATTCTTTCTACCACAAAGTGTCACAATTTGCAAAAGGCATGGTGGAAGGGATCAAAACCATAAAAAGGACCAGGAACAAGGGCTTGTTCTTGTTATATACTGTTATTATCTGGGGCCTGTATGCCATGATGATATACCTACCTTTCTTTTCACTTGAGGCTACCTCTCACCTTGATTTCGGGGATGCCCTCACCGTGATGAGCATCGGCAGCCTGGGTATTGTTGCTCCGGTGCCGGGCGGAATCGGAACCTATCACTTTATAGTTAAGGCGGTTCTGTATGAACTCTATGGTGTCGACCAGGCTTCAGCAGCATCATTTGCTACGATCACTCATGCTGCACAAACACTAATGATTATTGTTGTGGGAGGATTGTCCTTCCTGATGCTATTCTTACAAAAAAATAAAGTTGAAAATGAATCATCTTGAATATATTAAATCGAAGATCTGGTACATGAATATAGAGCTCGACCGGCAATTGGCAGTCTGGCGTTTTCATGAACAGAAAATAGTATTTACCAACGGCTGTTTTGATATCTTGCACCTGGGCCATATTGAATACCTGGCCAAAGCTGCCGCAGAAGGCACTCTGCTTATTGTGGGCTTAAATTCCGATGCTTCAGTAAAACGCATTAAAGGTAATTCGCGCCCCATAATGGATGAAAACTCAAGGGCTCTGACTCTGGCAGCCCTCGGATTTGTAAGTGCCGTGGTGATCTTCGATGAAGATACTCCATATAAGCTCATCAAGAGGGTACAAGCTGATGTGCTTGTGAAAGGAAAAGATTATGAACCTAAAGATATTGTTGGTGCAGATATCGTTACGAAAAAAGGCGGGGAAGTGGTGACCATAAACCTGGTCGAAGGCTATTCCACCTCTGCCATCATCGAGAAGATCAGATTATAAACTGACCAAATAATCATCATGGCAAAAGCACATAGCGTTTTTTTCTGCCAGAACTGCGGTGCGCAATCACCTAAATGGATTGGCCGTTGCCCTGCATGCGGGGAATGGAATACCTATTTGGAAGAGTTTATTAAAAAAGAAACTCCAAGGGAATCATCCATGGGGGAGATCAAAGCCGGAAAGAAATATGTCCCTGTCTCGATAGATAAAATAAGCAAGGGAATAGAAGAACGCATGGATACGGGAACTGCCGAACTTAACAGAGTCCTTGGAGGTGGCCTGGTACCGGGCTCTCTGGTGTTGATCGGGGGTGAACCGGGCATAGGCAAATCTACTTTGATGCTTCAGGTGGCCCTTCGCTTTAAAAAAAGGAAAATACTGTATGTTACAGGGGAAGAGAGCGATCAGCAAATTAAAATGCGTGCCGACAGGATCGGGGCCAGCAACCCTGAATGTATGATCCTGACCGAAACAAATACACAAAACATATTCAGGTTCCTTGAGCAAATTGAACCGGATGTGCTGGTGATCGATTCGATACAGACCCTATATACTGAACGCATAGATTCATCTCCGGGAAGCATCTCCCAGATCCGTGAATGTGCAGCTGAACTTCAGCGTTATGCCAAACTTACCGATACACCTGTGATCCTGATCGGACATATTACCAAGGACGGAATGCTTGCAGGCCCAAAGGTGCTGGAGCATATGGTTGATACTGTGCTTCAGTTTGAGGGAGACAGGCATTATGGATTCCGCATTTTGCGGTCTGTCAAGAACCGCTTTGGCTCCACCTCGGAGCTGGGTATTTTTGAAATGACAGATAAAGGCCTCAGGGAGATCAGCAACCCTTCAGAAATTTTGATCTCGCAACGCGATGAGGATGTAAGTGGTGTTGCCATTGCAGCCACTATTGAAGGACAGCGCCCCATGCTGGTTGAAACACAGGCCCTGGTTGGCTCCGCTGCTTATGGAACCCCGCAACGTTCCGCCACCGGATTTGATGTGAAAAGACTCAACATGTTGCTTGCTGTTCTGGAAAAACGTGCCGGATTCAAATTGGGGATTAAGGATGTTTTTCTGAATATTGCCGGGGGTATCCGGGTTGACGACCCTGCCATCGACCTGGCCATTATCAGTTCAGTAATGTCGTCAAATGCTGACATACCCATTCCGCAGCATTATTGCTTTGCCGGCGAGGTAGGGCTCTCAGGCGAGATCAGGGCCGTGAACAGAATAGAGCAAAGGGTGGCGGAAGCAGATAAGCTTGGTTTTGAAAAAGTGTTCGTTTCCACATATGCCAGGAAAAGTATTGACAAAAAAAAGTATAAAGCAGAGATCGTTTTTGTGAGAAAGATCGAGGATCTGATAAAAGCTTTATTCGCATAAACTACATTTCTACTTCGAGTACAATCGGACAATGGTCCGAATGATGTGCATCCGGCAGTATAAGCGCACGTTTCAGGTGCTGTTCCATCGGAAGGCTTGCCATATGATAATCGATGCGCCATCCCAGGTTCCTGGCCCTGGCATTGGCACGGTAACTCCACCAGGAATAATTATTGGGCTCATCATTGAAATGCCGGAAAGTATCGATAAAGCCGCTGTTAAGAAATCCACTCATCCATTCCCGCTCTTCGGGAAGAAACCCTGAGCTTCTGGCATTCCTGATCGGATCATGGATGTCGATGGGCCGGTGACAAATATTATAATCCCCTGACAGGATCAGCTTAGGCCGTTCTTTTTTCAGTTCATCGATGTACTGCTGGTAATCGTCCAGCCACATCATTTTAAAGGCCTGCCTTTCATCTCCGCTCGACCCGGAAGGATGGTATACACTCACTATGCTGACATCACCATAATCAGCCCTGATGAGACGGCCTTCATAATCATATTTTTGAATACCCATGCCATAGGCAACATGATCCGGTTCTTTTTTGCTTATGATGGCTACACCACTATATCCTTTCTTTTGTGCCGAAAACCAGTAGCTGCGGTAACCAAGTGCTTCAATATCAAAGAGCGGGATCTGCTCAGGCTGTGCCTTGGTTTCCTGGAGGCAGATAATATCGGCATCGACGGCCTTGAACCAGTCAAGCAAGCCTTTACGTATGGCTGCACGGATGCCGTTCACATTATAAGAGATTATTTTTTTCATTGGTGCCGAAGATACAAAAAAGACCTCATTGCTAAGATGACCTTACAGGTACCGGTATCTGTGAAGTCACCTAAATTGGAATAATTTCTTCATTTGCATTATATTCGCAACATCTAAGGAACTTTAATGAGAAAAGTATCAGTATTGCGGCGTTTCCTGATCTGGCGGATCAAACACATGAGCCAGCGTAATTTTATCATGATCCTGAGTGTGATCATAGGTTTCCTTGCGGGTTTGGGTGCAGTATTGATCAAAAATGGAGTGCATCTGATCAAAGACCTGCTTACCAGCAACATTGTGGCCAATTATCAGAATTACCTGTTTTTCTTTCTTCCCGCAATTGGCATCCTGATCTCGGTGCTCTATATCCGTTTTATCGTCAGGAAGCATGTCGGGCACGGCATTCCAAGTGTATTATTTGCCATCTCACGGAACCATGGAGTCATCAAACGGCATAACATCTTTTCTTCGATCATCACCAGTGTTTTTACGGTGGGCTTTGGGGGCTCTGTTGGATTGGAGGGGCCAACAGTAGCAACAGGTGCCGCCATTGGGTCAAACCTCGGGCAGATGTTCAGGCTAAACTATAAGCAGATCACCTTGCTCCTGGGGCTGGCAAGTGCGGCAGCCATGAGCGCCATTTTTAAATCTCCTATCGCTGCTGTTGTATTTGCAATTGAGGTAATCATGATCGACCTTACAATGGCTTCTTTATTACCCCTTCTTATCGCCTCCGTTACCGGCGTGTTGACATCATACTTTTTCCTCGGCCAGGCTGTGATGTACCCCTTCAATATCAAGGTGGCTTTTATGATGGAAGATATTCCATATTATATTCTTCTCGGACTTCTGGCAGGACTTGTTTCGGTGTATTTCACCAAAATGTACATCTTTGTTGAGTCCAGCTTTACGAGGATCAAAACATGGTATGCAAAATGGATTGCCGGCGGGGCTATTCTCGGGATCTTGTTATTCTTTTTCCCCAGTCTTTATGGTGAGGGCTATGATGCGGTGAACTCCTGTCTCCAGGGTGATTACAGCCCCCTCTTCAACAACAGCCTGTTTTATGGTCTGGAGAATGAGATCATCATGGTATTCGTCCTTTTTCTCTTAATCCTCTTTTTTAAAGCCATTGCTACTTCCGTAACTTTCGGTGCCGGGGGTATTGGAGGGATATTTGCCCCCACACTGTTCATGGGTGCCTATACAGGCTTATTTTTTACAACATTTCTGAAATATTTAGGTATAGATCATCTTAATCCCAGCAATTTTGCCCTGGTCGGGATGGGAGGCCTGATAGCAGGTGTATTGCATGCTCCGCTAACAGCTGTCTTCCTTATTGCTGAGATCACCTCCGGCTACCAGCTTTTCGTTCCCCTGATGATCACAGCTACAATTTCCTATGTTACTATCAGGATATTTGTTAAAAACTCTGTTTATACCCACCAATTGGCCCGCCGGGGGGAACTGATCACACATCATAAGGATAAAGCCATCCTCAGTATGATGAATGTAAACAAACTCATCGAAAGGGATTTTAAGACAATTACACCTGATGATAAATTGAGGGACCTGGTAAAAGTCATTGCCGACTCAAAGCGGAATATCTATCCCGTTATTGAGGAGGATGGCACTTTCTGTGGTATTATTGTGCTTGATGATATCCGCCATATCATGTTCAAACCGGAATTATATGATGAAAAAACAGTAAGCAGCATGATGTTTATGCCCGGAACCTCCATCGACCCCGAGGAATCTATGGAAGAGGTAGCGCGCAAGTTCCAGGAAACCCGTAATTATAACCTTCCGGTAATCAAAGACGGCAAATACATCGGTTTTATATCACGTGCAAATGTTTTTTCTGAATACAGGAAGTTGCTGAGGGATTTTAGTGATGAGTAGGGTTGGGTGTAGGGTACAGGGTGCAGGGTGCAGGGTGCAGGGAAGACCGGAAATCAGAGATCAGAAATCGAATTTCGGATATATCTGGGTATTTAACGCCCGAGGCGTAATATTAAATAAAAAACCCTGCCACCATAATGACAGGGCTTTTGTTGCTAATTGATCAGTTTACAACTCTTTCTTTGCAAGATAGAAATCCACCATTTCATAATCACTCTTTTCCCGCTCTTCCATTTCTGCTACAGTCTTTGGTGGCGGCACTATCACTTTATCACCGGGTTTCCAGTTCAGTGGCAAAGCCACTTTGTGCTCATCAGAAATCTGCAATCCCTGAAGTACTCGATAAATCTCATCCATATTCCTTCCAACATTAAGGGGATAGTACATGATCAGCCTGATCTTTCCATCCGGATCTATAAAATATACGGCTCTTACAGCAGCTGTTTCACTCTCACCCGGTTGCAACATGCCATAAAGCTTAGCAACTTTCATGTCGATATCGGCAATGATGGGAAATTTCATGAGGATACCCATGTTCTTCTTAACATTGTTTACCCAGGCAATGTGGGAGTGAATGCTATCAATACTGAGCCCCATCAACCTAGTGTTCATTTTTTTAAAATTTTCTTCTTCCAAAGCAAAAGCCGACATTTCTGTTGTACATACAGGAGTGAAATCAGCAGGGTGTGAGAAAAGGATCACCCAGCTTCCTTTATTGTATTCTGAGAATTTTATCATCCCATTTGTGGTCACAGCCTCAAAATCCGGAGCCATGTCACCAATCCTTGGCATTTGGTAATTTTCTTGATTTTCCATTGTATTATTTTTTTGGTTAATGTAATTATTTTGATGCAAAAATACATCCTTGTTGAATATTTGTCAAATCAATAATATTTATAATGAGATAGATATTGACTATATTTGTAAGGTGATAACATTAATACAACTTGAGTATATAGTTGCTGTCGATAATTACCGGCATTTCG
>JAGLYE010000062.1 GCA_023132505.1 Bacteroidales bacterium
CAGTTAGAGACAAACTAAAATTTTACCCGGACACCACTAATTTGAATTTTGGATTTTGTAGTTTGTAATTTGTAGTTTGAAACCCAGCGACTATTCATCATAGTTTAATTCCTTCACAAACTCCCCCGATGGCTTCCAGAATTTCCAGGTACCAACACGAACGCCTTCCAGGTATCTGCTTTCAAAGTATTTCTGCCCATTTTTGTGCCAGGTAGTACCAAAGCCGTCGCGAAGGTCATCTTTAAAGTATCCTTCGCTCCATTTATTGCCGTTCTCATACCAATAAACCCAATATCCGTTTCGCTTGCCATCTGAAAATTCTCCTTCGTAACGCTTGCTGCCATCTTCATAAAAGGCAGCAACTTTCACCTTTTCCCTGACACCATCAACATCCTGATAATATGCAACTAAGCGTGGATTGCCTTCAGGATGTGTATCTTCAACAACTTCTTCGAGTTTGGGCCCGCAGGAAACAATAATAAAAAAGGTGATAAGCAATAAAAAAATCTTTTTCATATTATTTATGTCTGTCAAACAATAATCTTTTTCCTTTTACAGATTCATCAAAAACACCCATCTTATATGTCAGGTGCCCGTTTACAAAAGTATGTGTTACCGCAGAATGAAATTGCTGGCCTTCGAAAGGCGACCAGCCACATTTGTACAGGATATTATCCTTTTCCACTGTCCAGGGGTCATTCAGGTCGACCAGTGCAAGGTCAGCGGCATAGCCTTCCCTGATAAAACCACGGTTCTTAACCCCAAAGCATACAGCCGGTGCATGGCACATCTTTTCCACTACTTTTTCAAGGCTGATCACTCCCCTTTTGAACAATTCAAGCATGGCAGACAGGGAATGCTGTACCAGGGGGCCACCCGAAGGGGCCTTAAAATATGTATTTTCTTTCTCTTCTATAGTATGTGGGGCATGATCGGTGGCCACCACATCAATTCTGTTATCCAGCAAGCCTTTCAAAAGCTCATCACGGTCTTCCATACTTTTGATGGCCGGGTTCCACTTGATGAAATTCCCCAGGCGCTCATAATCGCCATCATGGAACCAGAGGTGATGCACACAAACCTCTGCGGTGATCTTCTTTTCCCCCAGGGGTATGCTGTTATCGAACAATCCCAATTCGCGGGCAGTTGACAGGTGCAATACATGAAGGCGTGTATCGTATTTTTTAGCCAGTTCCACCGCAAAGGAGGAGGATTTAAAGCATGCTTCCTCAGAACGGATCAGGGGATGATATTCAATTGGTATATCCTCACCGAAGCGTTCCTTTAATATCTTTGTATTTTCCTGAATGGTAGGTTCATCCTCGCAATGAACAGCAACTAGTGTTGGTGCTTTCTCAAAGATATTCTGCAGAGTAACCGGATCATCAACCAGCATGTTTCCTGTTGATGCACCCATAAATACCTTGATTCCACAAACCCTGGCAGGGTCGGTTTTAAGGATCTCATCGAGGTTATCATTGGAAGCGCCCATATAGAAGGAGAAATTTGCCAGCGACTTTTCGGAACCAAGTTTATATTTCTCTTCCAGTAGTTCCTGTGTCAATGTCTGCGGCCTGGTATTGGGCATTTCCATAAAGGAGGTGATCCCTCCTGCAACAGCAGCCTTACTTTCGGTGTAGAGGTCGGCTTTGTGTGTAAGGCCGGGGTCCCGGAAGTGTACCTGGTCATCGATCAGCCCGGGGATGAGATGTAATCCATAAGCATCAATAACCTCGGCACCATTTGGCACCGCGGGCTGATCACCACTCATGAACACCATTTTGATGAGGCCATCATTAATGTACACTCCACCGCCAAAAACCATGCCTTCGTTCACTATAATGGCATTCTTGATATAGTAACTCTTATTCACAATGCTAAGTTACAAAATCAGTGAAACTTAATTTTCAAAAATGAAATGAATTGAAAATTATTAGTTGAACTGATCCCGCAAAGCGGGATCTCCCAATGGTTAATCTTTGGTGTCCGGTCAATACTTCATCCGATTCTTACTGAATAGAGAATAAAGAACAAGGAATAAGAATAAGAATGAGAATAAGAGCGAAGATGAGAATTGAATTTAGTGATTCAACCAATCCAAATGAATTTTATCCGGACACCAGTGATAATTAATCTAAAATTTGCAGAAACAGATCAAGATGTCTTCTTATGAAGTTTCTTTACACTTTTACAACGCAAGCTCATCACACCGAATATGGCTTCCTTGAATATGCCGGAGCTCATTTTTGATGTGCCTTCCGTACGGTCGATAAAGATAATGGGCACCTCCACCACCTTGAAACCAAGTTTCCAGGCGGTGTATTTCATCTCTATCTGAAAGGCATAGCCGATAAAGCGGATCCTGTCAAAATTAAGCGCAGAAAGGAATTCACTCGAGTAGGAAACAAAGCCTGCCGTTGTGTCCCTTACTTTCATGCGGGTTATCATCCTTACATAGGCAGAAGCATAATACGACATCAGGATACGCCCCATGGGCCAGTTTACAACGCTTACACCATTGCAATACCTTGAACCAACGGCCACCTGGGCATTTTCTTTAATACATGCATCATACAAACGGGGCAGATCTTCCGGATTGTGGGAAAAGTCGGCATCCATCTCGGTAACATACTGATAATCTCTTTCCAGGGCCCACTTAAACCCATGGATATATGCTGTTCCCAACCCAAGTTTGCCACTGCGTTCCTCAATGAAGAGCTTGTCGGGAAACTCTTTCATCAGTTTTTTTACAATATCAGCGGTACCATCGGGGGAACCATCATCCACAATGAGCATATCAAATTCCATGTCGAGGGAAAACACCTTGCGTATGATCTTTTCAATGTTCTCCTTTTCGTTATATGTCGGGGTTATTACCAGCCTTTCTGACATAGCCATTTATTTTTCAGTATCCCAAACCTTCACATCATCCACACGATATGAGGTAGTATTTCCATTCAGGTCGCTGCCGACATATTTAAAAGCCAGGTAGCCTTGTCCTGAAAATCCTGAGAGATCGATATCACCGCTTTGGATCCATTCATGGTCAGGATCGTGTTGGCCGGCAATAGTACAATCCAGTTCTATCCAGCTTGCCCCGCTTATATTTGCTCCGTTGAAGTCGGTTGAGAAAAGAACCGTGAGCCCGTCATGTTCCCAATATGCCATTGCAGTTTCGAATTTGGCCATTGGATTGGTCATTGCATCCAGGTCGATCCCTACGGTGATCATCCAGCATTCATTTGCTTCTTCTGAATTGTAGGATGTGGCTTGTGCATACACCTCATCATTAAAGGTTTTACCCTGCCATCTTCTGCTGCCTTCAATAGCAACATTAAGCCAGCCATCTATATTAATGTCTTCATAGTTTTGCTGTTCGCTGAAATCCTCATCTATGGAGGTTACTCCACCTCCGCCGGCGCCACAACGAGGACCATCAAGTTTCACTTCAAGGGTAGAGCGGATCAAAAGCTGTATGGTATTATTGTACCTGCCGGCAATCGCAACCAGCGGCCCCTTGCCTTCAGGAAGAAGTTCCTCAGCAAAGCTGGCGTAGTCACTGGTCCTTACCATCACTGAATTAAAATCGCAATCTTCAATAAACCTTTCGCCATAATCATCAGCATCAGCATAGGTTTTCCCGATGTCGCCCAGACTGAACTGGACAGAATCAAATTGTATCAGTTGTGATTCATATTCATCAAAGTTGCCGCTTTCCATGGCATCATTCAGCTCAGATATGGTCACCATCCTGGGTTCCAGAAAATTACCGGTACCTGTAATAATAATATTAGAATCATTATCGACATTGGCAATTTGAAGCAATTCTCCATATTTGGAGACGTCACAGTTTTTGAGATATACACGGATATTATCCCCAAATGTCAAACCACCCGAATTTTTCATATAGATGTTAATGGCACCACTGGTATCCTGCACATAAGCAGACTTATAAATATTACCGGTAGCCTCACCCATAACCACAGTTGCATAAAGTGAGTAATCAGATGTAAATGTATATGCGCTGCTATCGGCAAAGATCTGTCTCAGCTGGGCGATATTCACAACTTCCCCTATGGGAATGATCCCGATCGGGGGCTTATCGAAATCCTGTTTTACACATGAGTTGAAGATGATTAGCGAGAATGAGGTCACCATCACCATTACGAATATTGAAACAAGCTTTTTCATTTGTATGTTTTGTTATTCTATATTATTATTCCGTTTACATTCTGAAGTTTATGTTAAGAAAATACTGTGTCCCGAAGAGATAGATGTATTTGGGCGGGAATCTGTCAATATTTTCATGATCATACCTGAGTTGCTCAAAGCCGCCAATTGCAAGGTCGCGTGTATTAAGCAGATTGCTGACATTCAGGCTCAGCCCGATATAATATTTCTTGTTCACCCTCCACGATTTACCAGCGAAGAGGTCCATGGTAAATCCATCGGGAAGCTTCTCCTGGTCAAGAATCTTTTCAATCCGGTAATCATCCTGTGCATAACCCGCAAGGGCTTCTGCTGTCCTTCTGTCAGGATTAATATCCAGGTAAATATCACCGAAATAGTTAAAGTTCACACCCAGCCACCAATATTTTTGTGAGTTATACTTCAGCCCTACTGAGCCTACGGTCTGGGGCATGCCTCCAACATAATAGTTTTCAAGGTATACTACCCTGTCCTCGGCAAGTACATCGGCACTATTATCTTCTGTAATGGTAACCAGTGGTCTGGAGTCATAGATAAACTGCCCACGTCCATATACTGCTGTTGCAACAAGGCTTGTTGTAATATTAATTTTAACACCAAGTTCCATTCCGGCATGTACCTTATCAACCCCGGTCATTGCATAATTAACAAATGTGTTGAGGTCATCGTGGTAGAAGCTCCTCGACCAGGTCTGGTCGGTGAATTTGCTATAATAAAGTGACAAGCGGGCTTTCATCCAGCTTGCCCTGAAGCGATAGTTAATATCGCCCGACAGTATCTTTTCACTCACCAGGTTAGTGACAGTATAGTCTCTTGTCCTGGGTGAAATATATGAGTTCCTGAAGAATGGTGCCCGTGTTGAATACTCTCCATTTGCCGAGATAAAGTTCCTTCCGTCGATCTTAAAGACAAGGCCTCCTTTGACCCCGTAATTGGTAAATTGTTTTTTCTCGGAATCTCCAAGTGAATTCTCAGGAAATTTCCCGTTCTGCATATTTCCGGTACGCCAGAATTCTGAAAAAGACAGGTTCCCTGCCACATAAAAGTCAAACTTGCTATAGGTGAACTCAGCCTGGGCAAATCCATTGTAAGTATTAACGTTTGAGGTATAATCATGGCCGAAGCGATCGCCAACTTTGACCAGACGGTTTGGTGTCCTGAGGTCATTCTGGGATTCGTCGGAGTATGTATAGGTCCCGACCTGATCGGCATACTTATCTACATCCAGCCAAAATTCACCGCCAAGAAGGTCAACGATCTTATTGAAGTGGAAACCTTTATACCATACCAGCTCCAGTCCACCGGCCAGGTTGAGGTGCTTATTCAGCTCAGACTTAACATTCATGTTGAAGCCAATCTGGCTTTTGTCGTTACGCCTGTCCTCAATGATATATTTCGACCGGTAAGCGGTTATATTGTTGCCGTCAATCCCGTCCACATTATATATGGTATTGAGAAATTTGCTATTGGCAAAATACATATGGTCCCAGTTGATCTGACGAAAGACTTCATTTTCCTGCCACATCCTTGTCCGGTATTCATACTGCTCCATGTCACCCCCTTCAAGCGAGTAGCTTGGCAGGTTCCGGTAATAATCAGGCCTGGGGTCACCTGTTTCCGTCCAGTTCAGCGCAGTAGAGCCTCCTTTTCCGAAATTATAATATAGTGTGGATGTGAGTGATGTTTTCGATGACATAGTCCAGTAGTGGCTCAGCATTATCATCGGCTGATGGTAATTGCCAATGCGTGCATTTCGTACTTCTCCATTCTGGAATCCCCAATATGGGTTATAGTGGTTATCATTGACGAGGTCGTTTGCTTCCTGAACAGCAATACCTGTACGCCCCCGTTTATTGGGTGATCCATACCCGATCAGGCCAATGCTGTGTTTGCTGTTGATCTTTTTCTCTGCAGAAATGAAATAGCTCCAGGCATCATAGAAGGTACCCTTCACATAACCTTCCTCGGCCCAGCGGCGTGAGCCGGAAACTGTCAAAGCCCAGCCGCTTTCCATCATTCCGGTGGAATAAAGAACCATGATACGATTACGGTATGACCTGTTTGCACTGCTATACGTAACTTTAAGCCCTTTACCATAGGCAGATGCTCTGGTAGTGATGTTCGTCACGCCGCCGATTCCCCCAAAAGTAAGATTTGAGGCATTTATCCCGGTATAGATGCTTTGGTTTCTGAGAGCGTCATTCAAGCCTCCCCATGAGCCCCAGTAGGCTCTGCCCGATCCGATATCATTTACTTTAATGCCATTGATGAGCACTGAAGTGTTTTCAGTATCATAGCCCCTGATGCGGTACCTTGCCGGACCAAAAGTATATCCGGCAGTAGACTCAAAAATATCGCGCGATGACATCAGCAGGCCTGAAACATCCTGGTTTTCACCATAGCCTTCCAACTCCGTTTCCGACAAATTGAAGGATGGCAAAGGATACACTGCATTTTCGGTCAGTGTGTCTACCTGGGAAACAGACCGGAACGAAATCCCCAGGAGCAGGAATAGCAATAGAAGGGTAATATTTCTCATAGAAACAATTTTGTCATTATCAAAATAAGGGAAACCAAATGTAGTAATAATTCAGCTTCCAGCTAAATAAAATCCAAGCTCCAAAAACCAAAACTTAAAACTTCAGAAAAGCTTACATTTGCACTCTATATCCATTAAGCAATTACCATTATGAGAAATATCTTTATCCTTCTTGTGTTTGTAATCGTTTCCGTATACGCCAAAGCCCAGGAATCTACCGAATACCGCATCGCTTGTGTTGCCTTTTACAACCTTGAAAATCTATTCGACACTATCAATGAGGAAGGAGTAACTGATGAAGAGTTCACTCCGGAGGGGAAGAACACCTGGACACCTGCACGCTATCTGGAAAAGCTGGACAATATGGCTATAGCCATATCAAAAATAGGCGTCGGGGAATATACCCCCGATGGAGCTGTTTTGCTGGGTGTGTGCGAGCTGGAAAATGCCAGTGTTATGGAAGACATAGCCAGAACCGATGCCTTGAAAGACCGCAATTATAAATTTGTCCATTATGATTCCCCCTATTACCGGGGTATGGATGTTGCCTTATTTTATCAACCCAAATATTTCACGGTTCTGAGTTCAGCCAGCCATGAATTGAATATCCCTGAAATCGAAAACTTCAACACACGTGCTCAACTGGTAGTCAGTGGCATTCTTGATGGTGACACCGTTCATGTCATTGTAAACCACTGGCCTTCAAGAAGTGGTGGGGAAAAGAGATCAAGGCCATTCAGAATAGCAGCTGCTGACTTATCACGCTATATTGCAGACTCCCTGTTCAATATTTATCCCAATGCTAAGATCATCATCATGGGTGATTTGAATGACGATCCTACCAACAAGAGTGTTAAAAAACATTTGAAAACGAATAAAGATATCGAGCGCGTAAAAAAGAATGAATTTTATAATCCATATGAAAGCCTTCATGCCAAGGGTATCGGTTCACTTGGTTACCGCGATTCATGGAACCTGTTTGACCAAATCCTGATTTCCCATGCCCTCACCGGGAAAGACTATTCCTCATACAAATTTTACCAGGCCAAGGTTTTCAATGAAAAGTTTCTCATCCAACAGGAAGGAAGGTTCAAAGGATACCCCTGGAGAACATACTCCTACGGAGCATATATTGGTGGATATAGTGATCATTTTCCGGTATTAATATACCTGGTAAAGCAAATTAAGT
>JAGLYE010000063.1 GCA_023132505.1 Bacteroidales bacterium
ATCAAGTATCAAGTATCAAGTATCCCGTATCTATAAAATATTATTCCCAAACTTAATCCCAAAATATATCGTCCTTGGCTGCAGTGGCCCATAAACATATCCCGGGTCTCTGTCGATACCACTATCATAATCATCCTGGTAAGAGTTGAAGATGTTCTTCATACCTGTAAATATCTGAAGTGTGCTTCCATTGATCACAATATTATACCTGAATTTTACCCCCAGGTCGAAGAATACCTGTGATTCCCTCAATTCGCCTGCATCCGGGTCAGGAAGTTCTTCCCCGAAATAAGGTACCAGCATTTTACCGGTATAGGTCCCTGATGAGGAGATCCCCAAATTGCGAACAGCTATCCAGTCGAGGATGATGTAGCCGTAATTGTTCGGGGTGCGGAAGAAACGCTTTTCATCAAAATCCTGGGGTTCTTCATACATGCTGCTTTGAAGTGTAAATCCGCCTTTCACAGAAAACTTAGCCGATGGTATTACATTCAGTTCCATATTGATCCCATGGACCAGCGCCCCATCCCGGGCATTGGTCCGTAAATAAATGACAGTGCCTTGCTCGTCCGGCATGCCGATCTCACTCACAAAGGCATCGTTCAGCCTGGTGTAAAAGCCTTCCATCAGGAAGCCGAGATCCGTTCTGCCCAATTTTTTATTGAAATCGAGCGATGCCATGATGCTGTGGCTTGTTTCCTGTTTCAGCCCGGGGTCATTTTTGTGGATAACCCTCCTGGAACCTGATGTTGCAATATGAAGATCTTCATCAAAGATCTGAGGGGCACGATAACCTTGTGAATAGCTCACACGTGCCTGCAGGAAATCCCGGATGCTGTATTTCAATGTCACCCTTGGGCTTAACACATTGCCTGTCTTGTCAGTATAGTCATGAGCCTTATCTATAACACTGTAGTGGTCATATCGGGCACCCGCTGATACCTGGAAGCTGTTCCATGTGATCTCGTATTGGGCAAAGATACCGGTAGTGTTGGTCGACTGGTCGGCAACAGTTATATTGTCGGTATAAGGGATGCTGATAGTGGAATCGATTGGGTTCCAGCTTGCGTTGTCCAGATCGGGGTACCCCATCTTCTTATCATTAAGCCAGGAACCGATATTTTCAATGCCGAATACCAATTTTGAATTCCTGAGCATGGCATTATACTGGGCACCGATTGTATAGGAAAAGTCGTTAGTTTTGCCGTAGTCTTTGAGCGACATATTCGCTCCATAATATGATTTTCTGTTCACCCCCTGTCCTGATGCATATACTGATAGCAGATCAGATTCTCTGAAGAACATTTCAAATGTCAGTGCCCCGGTCAGGATATTATGATTGAGTGCTTCCGTGATGCCGGTCATGTGGGGCAGATATTCCATTTTATCTCCACCCCGTCTTGACTCATTGATGTTGAAAATATCAGCAACAATCTTGCTCCTTGTACTCAGTCTGTGGAACAGACGGCTGCCAACGGTGATATTTTTTATCGAAGCTATTTCAGAGAAACTGTCGTCATTGGCATCAAAAGGCTGCCTGTTTCGGTAAAAACCATACATGGCCATGCCCCCTTTGTTATCTGCTGTTGTGAGGGAGCTGTTAAAGGTGATGTTATGGTCCCAGGCCGGCTTGCCTGCGCCCTGCATACCAACACCGATCAATCCGCTGTTGGCACCGAACTCAAAATAGCTGTTGATGGGGTCTTTTAGTATAAGGTTGATGGTTCCGGCAATGGCGTTGCTGCCATACAATGCCGAACCACCACCACGGATCACTTCCACACGATCAATCATATTGGCGGGGATAAGTTCAAGCCCGTACACCCCTGCCAGACCGGAAAACACAGGGCGGCTGTTGATGAGTATCTGGGAATAGGGCCCTTCCATCCCATTCATTCTTACCTGTGTGCAGCCACAGTTCTGACAATTGGCTTCGATCCTCAAACCCGGAGTGAAGTTCAAGCCTTCGCTGAACGTGGATGATTGTATGGTGCTGAACAACTTAGAAGTAATGGTATTTACGATTATTGCCGACTCTTTGCGATTGGTTTCATTGCGGTCGCCTGTGATCACTACTTCCTCGAGTCCCAGGGCATCTTCCTTAAGAATGAAGTTCACTTCGAGCAAATGGTCACCTTTGGTAGTAATTTCATATCCTTCAGGCTTGTAGCCAAGAAATTGTGCTTTGAGTGTAAACTTACCTTCAGGAAGATTGACCAATTGATAATGTCCTGTTTTATCAGTAGTTGTCCCTATGGTTGTTCCAAGCAGACTGACAGTGGCAAAAGGGATATGCTCCCCCCTTTCATTAACAACGTGTCCGACAACATTGGCATCAGTCCTTGGTTTTTGTGCATAAGTGAACAGCATACTTACACAAAAAAATATGGTTAAACTTAATTTCGTTTTTTTCATGCTAATCTTTAGAATTAATTAATGTGGATTAGTAACATTCTGAGTATGCTAATAGGAATTATAAACACCCAAAGGAGGGGGCATCTATAGAATGTTATGTTTGACAGAAAGGAATTATACCAATGGAGGTGCCCTGCTTTTTTGGTTTAGGATGAGAACAGGGAAGTAATATTTCGGCAGAAATATCTGGAAATAAGGCTTGGCAGAAATGCGTACGATTGCAAAAGCTGAGATTGCCAATACGAAAAGCGTATCGAAATGGCTAAGGAAGAATAATTCGGCTTTGCTGTGGTGATGCGTTTTAAATGGTTCCGGTTCGTCGGATTTATCGTAAGGATGGGCATGCGCGACGATTGTTCCGTCAGCCATTTTGTGCTCATGAAAGAATATCGCCTTGTTGGCGATCAGCAATCCCATGGATAGGATAAGTAGCCAGACGAATGATCTTTTTGTAATTTTCGTAACCATGCTTTTCATGAAGCAGCGAAAGTAAAATATATATAACTATAAAATGCGTAATCCTTTCTAAATAAGGGCTGATTCATTATAAATAAGGGTTGGATAAATGTGTTAAATGGCTAAATGGCTAAATGGTTAAATGGGTACTGCCCACCGCCCAAATAAAATATTTCCTACCTTTGCCCTACTACACTCAAAACTAATAATTATCTAATCATGACACTACTCATCAAAAAGGTGAACCGCATCGCTGCGGCCGACAACTTCATCTACCTCGTGAACAGCATCAAAGACCTGAACAAAAGCAAACTCAGCCAGGCTGAGCAGGACTATATACGCAAGCAGGTTAAAAAGCATGAAAAAGATCTTATATCGATAAATCGCCTGAACCAATGGATATTTGTACATGTGGTAAACAAGAAGCGGCCGGAATACAAAAGAACAGAAGAATTACGCAAGGCCGGCAGTAAACTACATGGCTGGCTGAACAATCATAAAGCCGAAAGCGCTACACTTGTTGATTTTACAGGCAAAAGCAGAAATGTATTGGCTTTCGTGGAAGGAATCGGACTTTCATCCTATCAGTTCCTTAAATATAAAAAAGACAAAAAGAAAGACACATTCAGTCTGAAAGAATTAAAGATCTCTGCGCATGCGATCAAGAAAGAAGAAGCAGAAAACCTGAATATCGTATTGGATGCGGTATTCAAATGCCGCGATATGGTTAACGAGCCCCTTTCCGCGCTCAATGCTGAAAAGCTTGCAGCCACGGTGAAGGAAATGGGATCGGCCTGTGGTGCCCGTGTGGAGGTGATGGGCAAGAAGAAGATAGAATCCCTTAAGATGGGCGGACTCCTGGCTGTGAACAAGGGTAGCCTGGATCTTCCTACATTTACCATAATGGAGTGGAAACCCATAGAACCGGTAAATGAAAAACCATATATCTTGGTTGGTAAGGGCGTTGTTTATGATACAGGTGGCCTCAATATCAAGACCGGCAATCACATGGAAAATATGAAACGCGATATGGCAGGGGCTGCCACCATGGCATCGGCTCTGTATGCCATCGCCCGCCTGCGCCTGAATGTACACGTGATAGCTCTCCTCCCGGCTACGGATAACCGCCCCGACGGCAACGCCTATGTCAGTGGTGATGTGATCACTATGCATAGCGGTCTCACTGTTGAGGTGATAAACACCGATGCCGAGGGCAGGATGATCCTTGCAGATGCTTTGAGCTATGCGAAAAAATATGATCCCAAACTGCTTATCGATGCCGCTACACTTACAGGCGCCGCTGCCCGTGCTATAGGTAAATATGGTATTGTGGCCATGGAGGCAGATGCAGGAAAACCTTTGGAAAAGCTGAAAGAAGCAGGGGATGAGGTTTATGAGCGCATCGCAGAGTTCCCTTTCTGGGAAGAATATGGAGAACTGATCAAATCCAATATAGCAGATATTAAAAACATTGGTGGTATGGAGGCAGGCATGATCACAGCCGGTAAATTTCTCGAAAAATTCACCGATTACCCGTTTATCCATCTTGATATTGCCGGACCGGCATTCTTCGAAAAGAAAGACAGCTACCAGCCCGAAGGGGGAACAGGTATTGGTGTAAGGCTTTTAGTTGAGTTTTTTGCAGGATTAAGTAAATAGGAAGACCGGGCACCGAAGACCAAACAACGAACAACGAATTATTGCTCTTCGTTATCCAGTATCCAGTATCCAGTATCTAGTATCCAGTAACCAGCAACTATTTACTTATCTTTGCTGCTTAAATTATATCATGCAATGAACAAGCCTGAGAAAATGGACAGCTTGCGGGTCAAAGTGGGAATTACCCATGGCGACCTGAATGGAATCGGGTACGAGATCATCATCAAGGCACTGCACGACCAACGGATGCTTGATATGATCACACCTGTAGTGTATGGGGTGTCGAAAGTGGCATCTTATCACCGAAAGGTGCTGGAGATGAACGATTTCAATTTTAATCTTGTAAAGAATGCAGAAGCTGCCAATCCTAAGCGCCCGAATATTGTCAATTGTTTTGAGGAGGAAGTAAAGATCGATATGGGGAAGTCAACCACCACTGCAGGTAACCTTGCCTACCTTGCACTTGAGAAAGCAACACAGGACCTGCACGATAAACAGGTGGATGTGCTCGTTACTGCTCCAATCAATAAGAAGAACATCCAGTCGGATAAATTCCATTTTCCAGGGCATACCGAGTACCTTGCTGATAAGTTCAATAGTGAGGATTTTCTCATGCTGATGGTCAGCAACAATGTCAGGATCGGTGTTGTGACAGGCCATATCCCTTTAATGGAGGTATCATCTCACCTGAGTAAAGAGCTTATCCTTCAAAAGCTCAAGATTTTGGACCGTTCGCTACAAAGGGATTTCAGCATTCCCAAGCCCAAAATCGCCCTGCTTGGCCTCAACCCGCATGCGGGTGATGATGGCTTATTGGGCAAGGAAGAAGATGAAATTATAATTCCTGCAGTGGAAGAAGCTTTTAATGAGGGGATCCATGCCTATGGGCCTTATGCTGCTGATGGCTTTTTCGGATGCTCTGCATTTACGAAGTTTGATGGTATTCTGGCCATGTATCATGATCAGGGGATGATCCCTTTCAAGGCACTTTCGTTCGAGTCGGGTGTAAACTTTACGGCGGGGCTGCCCATCGTTCGTACGTCTCCTGCACATGGAACTGCCTATGAAATTGCCGGTAAGAATGAAGCATCGCCGGAATCCATGCGTTCTGCCATCTATCTGGCCAGTGATATTTATCGTAATCGCCTGCGTTTTGATGAATTGAACAAAAACCCTCTGCCCGTTGAAGAAACTCCCGGGCAAAACGGGGTACAATAAAAGATTCAAATTCCAAAAAACAAATACCAGAAAATTAAAATTGCAGTTATTGTATTGAAGTTATGCCAACATGGCAATAATCAACAGGGATCATGTTCAAAATATCAGAAATAGCAGAGATAGTCAAGGGGGAGTTGATCAGGAAAAGTAACAGTAACCCGGAAATTACTGATATACTGGTTGACAGCCGTAGGCTGATCTCTCCTGACAACTGCATTTTCATTGCCTTGACAGGCAGGAACAATAGTGGGCATGATTATATTTCTGAACTTTACCGGAAGGGGATCAGGTCATTTATTGTTTCAGTGAGCAATCTGAAGCTTGACGAATATTCAGGTGCGAATTTTATTCTTGTGAAAAACACTCTGACAGCCTTACAGAACCTTGGTGCTGCCCACAGGAAGAAATTTGAAATGCCGGTGATCGGCATTACCGGCAGTAATGGCAAGACGATCATAAAGGAATGGTTGTTCCAGCTCCTGAATAAGAAATACAAGATCGTCCGTAGTCCTAAAAGCTATAATTCCCAGGTCGGAGTACCATTATCCGTTTGGCAAATGGAGCCTTCCAATGACCTGGCCATTTTTGAAGCCGGCATATCCATGCCTGATGAGATGGATAAGCTGCAATCGGTCATCTGGCCGCGAATAGGGATATTTACCAATATTGGTGAGGCCCATAATGAGAATTTTATCAGTCTGAACCAGAAAGTAGGTGAAAAACTCAAACTTTTTACCAAAGTTGATACCCTGGTCTACTGCCTCGACCATGCAGCCGTACAGGAGGTGCTGATCAGATCACAAATTTTGGAAACGGTTAAAGCATTTACATGGAGCAACAAGCAAGCTGCTGATCTGCAGATCACCTCAGTTTTCAGGACAGACCTCGAAAGCACGACAATAAAGGCAGTTTATAAAAATAATGAGATAGGTATCAAGATTCCTTTTGTTGATGGGGCTTCCATCGAAAATGCCATCCATTGTTGGGCTACCCTGTTACATCTGGGCATGGATATGGATTTTATTGCCGAAGGAATGAGTATGTTGCAATCAATTGCCATGCGCCTGGAGATGAAGGCCGGGATCAACCATTGTACTATTATCAACGACAGCTATAACTCTGATATCAACTCCCTGAGCATCGCTATTGACTTCCTTAACCAGCAGTCGCAACAAAAGAAGCGGACCATCATCCTTTCTGATATTTTACAAAGCGGAAAAGATTCGGAAGAACTCTATGCCAATATTGCAGGCATTCTCAAACAGAAAAATATAGGCCGTATCATCGGCATTGGCCCCTCCATATCGCGGCAGGCAGATGCATTTGAGATGGAAAAGGAATTTTATCCTTCAACAGAGGAGTTTATGCGGAAGTTCTCCTTCACATCCTTCAGCAATGAAACAATATTGCTTAAAGGGGCCAGGGTGTTTGAATTTGAGCAGATCAGCAAGGCCTTGCAGCAAAAGTCGCATGAAACCGTGCTTGAGATCAATCTCAATGCCATGGTGAATAACCTGAACTATTTCAGGTCGCAGATCAGCCCGATCACCAAGATCATGGCCATGGTAAAGGCTTTTTCCTATGGGAGCGGAAGCTATGAGATCGCCAACCTTTTGCAATTCCACCGGGTCGATTACCTGACTGTGGCTTATGCTGATGAGGGTGTTGAATTAAGAAAGGCAGGGATCATACTACCCATCATGGTGATGAACCCCGAAGAACACAGTTTTGATGCCATGATACAGCATAACCTGGAACCGGAGATCTATAATTTTCGAATCCTGGGTGTGTTGGAGCGGGCGATCAGGAAAAACATCCTCCCCAGAAATAAGCCGGTGAAGATCCATATCAAGTTGGAAACGGGCATGCACAGATTGGGGTTCGAAGCCTCAGACCTTAATAAACTTTCCGACCGCATAAGGAATAACAGGCGTCTTTATGTGCAATCCGTTTTTTCTCATGTCTCGGCTAGTGAAGACCCCGGTAGCGATGATTTTACCCGGGGACAGATTGATAAATTTAAAAAAATGTGCGATCGGTTTTGCGGGACGATCGGGCATACTGTTTTACGTCATATGATGAACTCTGCCGGTATCACCAGGTTCCGGGAAGGGCATT
>JAGLYE010000064.1 GCA_023132505.1 Bacteroidales bacterium
ATTTAGGCGGTTATGTATTTTATGTTACACCTGATGGCAAGCATGGCTTGGTTGCTGCTAAACAAGATCAAGATGCCGGTACTTCAACATGGTTTGAAACACAAAATTTTATTAGTAACCCGGCTAACCATAATACGGAGGGTAAAAAATTTACCGACTGGCGTTTACCAACTTTATACGAATTGAATCTTATCTATGATCAACAAAATGCCATAGGAGGTTTTACATCCGGTCGCCACTATTGGAGTTCTACCGAGGTCGACAATACCTATGTATGGGGGGTAAGGTTCAGTGATGGACAGCATCTTGATCTCAATAAATCAAATATCACGGGCAAAAGTATTCGTGCCGTTCGGGCTTTTTAATTAGTTTTAAGTCCTGCCTGCCGGTTAACCCGCCGAAGGAGGGCAGGCAGGTTTGAGTGTTTCACCTTCGCCAAGGTTTCAGTGAACGAAGTGGGTTGATTTTCGATATTTGATACTCGATACTTGATATTCGTTATTTATTCGGCTGTGATTCTCTGTGCCTTCTGTGCCTCTGTGGCAATTTTGTTTTATTTTTACTCTCATGAAAAAGATAACCCACATTCTCATTCTCATTTTGCTAATTTCAGCTTGCGCCCCTCGCCAACTTCATAAAAAGATCAGTTTCTCAGGCATGGCCCAGGGAACATATTATGCGGTAACCTACTTTGACCATCTCAACAGGGATTTCCAGCCACAAATAGATTCATTGCTTGAGGCCTTTGATATGTCGGTTTCGATGTGGGAGCCGCAATCAGTAATCTCAAAGATAAACAGGGGAGAGGAGAGAGGGGTAATTTGTGATTCAATATTTATTAATACTTACCTCCTGGCAAGAGGTGTTGCAGAAGAAAGCAATGGAGCATTTGATTATACCATTGGCCCATTGGTGAATGCCTGGGGCTTTGGCTTTGAAGACCGGCAGAAAGTGGATCAGGCTTTGGTTGACAGCCTGCTCCCCCTTATTGATTATCGATATGTGAGCCTGGACGGGAACACCATCATCAAGGAAAAGGAGGGTATTAAGTTCGATTTCAATGCAGTTGCACAGGGATACTCAGTAGATCTCGTTGGTGATTTCCTTGCCTCTAAAGGACTTAAGAATTATCTGGTAGATATTGGCGGAGAGGTGTTGGCCATTGGTGAGAAACCGGGCACGGGCCCCTGGATCGTGGGGATAGAAAAGCCAACCGAAAATGAGCTGTCGGAACGCCGGCTGGAGGCAAGCATCAAGCTGAAGGACCGTGCAATGGCTACTTCAGGGAATTACAGAAAGTTTTATGAAGAAGACGGGATCCGCTATTCCCATACCATTGACCCTGCGACCGGATATCCGGTAACGCATACACTAATAAGCGTATCAGTTATAGCAGATGATTGCGGTACAGCCGACGCATGGGCAACGGCCTTTATGGTTATGGGGCTTGAAAAAGCAAAGCAATTCGTTGAATCAAAAAATGAGCTTGAAGCTTTCTTTATTTTCTCAGGGGAAGATGGCGGCCTTGAATCCTATGCAACTCAGGGGATGAAAGAACTGCTTCGTGATTAATGGAGGGAATATCGAATATCAACTCAACCCCCAACACTCAACATTTTAAAGCTAATTAAAAGGTTTTCCAAACAATTTTCCCTTATCTTTGTGGCTCTTTAAAACAGCTTAACTACCATGACACCAGGCATTAAAATACTCCTAATAACAATCGTTTTACTGGCACTGGCTATTTCAGGCATCGCCATCAAGATGTTCCTCAAAAAAGGTGGTGAATTCAAAAAGCAATGCAGCAGTGTTGATCCCGATACCGGGGAACGAATTGGTTGTAGCTGTGGTGCAGATGATGGTGGGGAAAGTTGTGAGAACAAGTGACTCCGATATTCGATATTCAAACAGCTGTGAATCTCTGTGAATTCTGTGTCTCTGTGGCTATTACTCCCTGGTGGCTATTGCCATAATAATTCCCGTTGCAACCGCTGCATTCAACGATTCGGTCCCACCCTCTGAAGATGGAATAGAGATTTTGTAAGTAGCATGCCTGAGTACTTCGGCCCTGATACCTTTTGATTCATTGCCGATCACATAAATGCCTTTACCGGGTTTTGCATCCCAGATGGAACTGCCTTCCATAACCGTAGCATAAACGGGTAATTTGCTTTCTGAGAGATATTCATCCAGATCAGCATAATAAACTTTTACCCTTGCAATAGAACCCATAGTTGATTGCACAACCTTGGGATTATAAGCATCAACACAATCATCAGAACAAATAATACTTCTGATCCCAAACCAGTCGGCAGTGCGGATAATGGTGCCGAGGTTTCCCGGATCACGTATTCCATCAAGAGCGATCACGCTGCCATCCTCATCACTGATTTCCTCTGTATCTCTTTCAGGGATATGGCATACAGCCAAAACCTTATTAGGGGTACTGAGGTTGCTGATGCGTTCAAGTTCTTTTGATGTGACCCGGTTTATTTCTGCTCTGATATATTCAAACTTTCCCTTATTCTCGTCAAGCCATTCCTCCAGCGCATAAACTGCTTTCACCTGTATATCTGAGCCCGGGAGCTCTTTAACGATCTTAGGCCCTTCCGCTACGAACAGTTCAAGTTCCTTCCTGAACTTAATTTGCTTTAGCGACTGGATGAACTTTATCTGGTTGTGACTAAGCACTGCGTGAATTTTGAATTTTGGAGTTTAGTACGTTTTCGTCATAGTCTCCGGGATCACAAGCGTAAAATTGGCGATTCCAGTGTTTTCTTCTTCCAGCTTATCCGTGGAAGCCTGTTCTGTACTGGCGATCGTCATGATGTTCAATCCCGGCCTGTATTGGTTCAGGTACCATACAATACCTTCGAAATTATTACTGTGGTAAGTACCGTGATAGTGAATGAATACCTGTCCTTCCGCCAGGTTCTCAAGGATAAAATGTGCCATGGTGGCATCTTTTATAGCCTGTGCCTTAGGGAAGTTGTCTGAGGAAGGTCTGCCGCCCATTCCGCCGGCACCCATATCGAGCATGGCTTTGTAGCCGGGCAATTCCGGGTCATAGGGGATCGGCAGGGGAGGTAAGAACATTTTTGCGTGTTCCCCAAGTTCATCCAGGCCTTCGAATCCCTGTTTGAAAGTGATGGATGCATATCGCCTGGGTACATTGGTAGCAATAAATGGAATGTTGTTTTCTTTTGCAAACTCCACCAATGGCTTATAATCAGTTTCATAATTTGGCCAGAGCCGCGCCTGCGATTCAAAGTTTTTAGTGCTGATCACTCCTTCGGTATATTCATCAAGGATAAGTTGCCCGTCCCTTTCGAACATTTCAGCTCCAAAAACGACTTGCTCTCCTTTTTCATTGAACATGTCCTTGCTGAGCTCAAGCTGTAGCCAGTGGCAAATTGGGTTATTATGCAATTCACCGAACAGGATCACATCTGCTTCCATGGCCTGACGCAAAAGTTTTGCATAGGATGCTTTTTTCCCTTTCTGATCGAAAATGCGATATGCTTCTTTATCGGCTTTCATTGCCATGAGTGAAAAGGCGATCATGATAACGGGGAGTATTAGTTTTTTCATTTTTTGAGATTTTTATATTTGTTCCTGATTTCTTCAGATATCGGCACTGCCTGGCCGTATTCGTCAATCCTCACAAAGGTAATGGTTGTTGAGCAAACTAGTTCTTCATTATGTGTAGAAAAGTTAAATCTCCGGGCCTCCAGATCGATTTTCAGGGAGGAGTTGCCCATGCTTCTTACTTCACCATAAATGCGGATGTGATCATTAACCTTAACAGGTTTTTTAAATACAACCTCATCCATTTTAAGGGTGATCATGTATGGTGTGCAGCAAATGGAGGCTGAATAGGTACCCCCTGCTTCATCAAGCCAGGCAAGCATCTTTCCCCCGAAAAGGTTGTTATATATGCCTATATCACCGGTTTTGCAAATTTGGGTGGATACTATTTCCATCTTAGGTCTTTCTTTTTAGCTCTTCAGCATGGAACATCAACGGCAGCAGTTCTTCGATGGAATTAATTGCCAGTACCGGACCTTTTTCACCTTTCATGATAACACGAATGGGACTGCTTTGCTGAATTTGATATTCAGCCATAACCTGCCGGCATCCCCCGCAGGGTGATACTGCCTCCCGGATGATAAAATCATCAGATCTTGCAGTAATGGCAATGGCTTCAATGGTTTCATCGGGCTGTTGTGACTTTGCATAGAACAAGGCTACCCTTTCGGCACAAAGCCCGGAAGGATATGCAGCATTTTCCTGGTTGTTCCCTGTAAAGATCTCCCCGTTTGAAAGCCGAATGGCAGCACCTACCCTGTAGTGTGAATAGGGTGTATATGCTTTGCTTATTGCTTTCTCTGCATATTCCATAAGCCTGAGGTCGGCTTGCGGTAAAGCATTTACCGAGTCATACTCCTCAATATTAAACTGTATGTTTTTTAACTTCATATGCCTTATTTAACAGCTATATTATACATATAAATGTATAAAACTGTTACATTATGTGAGAAATGCCGGGAATTGTGACTGCTTTAGCTTTTGATGATATGTTTTATCCATTATCCTTCATAAGCTCTTTTGCAGCATTTTCTTCTGAAAAAGATCCGTCGAGGATAGATTGATAAATTGCCGGATCTTCCAGGGTTTCAATGGCACGGTTGATTTCGGGGTCATTGCTTAGAGAGGCCCTGATCTTGCCTTCCTGGTAATAATAGCGTGTTACGATCTCAATCTTTAATATCTCACTGATCTCATTCTGATAAGTGATCAGGTCCTCCTCCTTGCTGTGCATGATGGCACGTTTTAAAGCTTCATATTGCTCATTGATGGCTTCAAAATACCCTTCAGCAACTGCAGATTCTCTTAATTCCTTTAGATTATTTTCGGCAAGGGTGGTATAATCGTAATCTTTGTCGGAAAGGAAAGCAATGAAGTCTTCATATATTTCATCACTGACCTGAAATTCTTCAGGAGATGCAATTTCAGGATTTTCATGTACATATTTGGTTGCATAATCAAATATAAGGAACTTGGTGAACAGGCTTGCAAGTATCTTGCTGAATTTACGGGGCGCCAAGCAAACATCGGGTTCTATGCCACCACCGTCGAATACCGGCCTTCCGTTATCTGTAGCAAATTCGTTGACCAGTGAATCGGGTATCTTGGTGTAATAGCCGTCTTCATCTTTCATTGAATAATCGATGGCCTGTATGCATCTGCCGGAAGGGATATAATACTTTGCAACGGTAATTTTCATTTGTGAGTTATAACTCAGAGGAATAACATTTTGAACGAGTCCTTTGCCGAAGGAACGCTGTCCGAGGACAATACCGCGATCCATATCCTGTGTGGCACCGGCAACGATCTCAGAAGCAGAAGCACTGTGAGCATTTATAAGAACTACCAGCGGAATTTTTGTATCAATGGCATTAAAACGGGTTCGATGATCCTGGTTCCTGTTTTTCACCTTCCCTTTGGTGCTTACAACCAGTTGACCTTTATCTACAAAAATATTAGTAACATTAACAGCTTCACCAAGCAATCCGCCTCCATTGTTTCTCAGGTCAAGGATCAAACCTTTCAGCTCGTATTGGTTTTTCAAATCCACAAGGGCATCTTTTACTGCATTGCCTGCTTGCTGTGTGAAGCCTGTAAGTTTTATATAAGCTATATCTTCATTCAGCATCCCGTAATAAGGAATATCCTTGATGGTGATATTTTCCCGCAGGACCTCAAAGCTGAGCGGTTCATCTTCTCCTTCTCTATCAATAATGATATCAACGCTTGTGCCGGGCTGGCCTTTCAGAAATTTACTTACTTCATCAGAGGGTTTATCCAACATATTTTCACCATTGATACTGATAAGGCGGTCGCCGGCGATTAGTCCCGTTTTGTGAGCCGGGTAACCCTCGTAGGGTTCAGAGATGACCACGTAAGAGCCGTTCTTATGGATGAGGGCTCCGATGCCACCGTATTGTCCCGTGGTGATCATCCGGTAATCTTCTATCTGGGATTCCGGAATATACACCGTGTAAGGATCCAGTGTGCTGAGCATAGATTCAATACCTGTAACCATGAGCTCACCCGGATTAATTTCATCCACATAGCTCTTATTCAGCTCGTTGTAAAGGGAGATGAAAATTTCCAGGTTTTTGGAAATTTCAAAATTGTTTTCGTTTTGCCCCCTGATGTTCAGCGAAATGGTACTGAACATAATTATGAATAGCAGGAAATACCTGAAAAAGGTCATAGATCTCATAATGTTTTGTTTTCTGCCGGTTGAAACTCCAGCTCTGATATTAAACGTTCTAAAAGCAGTATTATTTTCTTTTCAATCACTGCATAATTGGTATGGGGGCTGCCGATAAAGATCACGGAGAAATCGCAGCTTAAATTGTGGCTGTTGAGGTAATCGTAGAGCAGATATTTATTTTTTCTGTATGCTTCCCTGCAAAGTCTCTTCAGATGGTTGCGTTCGCTTGCCTTTTTAATGTTCTTTCTTGAAACTCCGATGAGAATACGTGCCGGGTATTTCCCTTCTCTTGAACCAACTATCCAGTTAACCCTGTAAGGATGAAGCAAAAAGGAATTCCCATGGAAAAAAAGTGTTTTGACCACCCTGCTGCTTTTTAAGCGCTCTTTTTTCCTGAAAGTTTGCCTCATATTGTTATTAATTTCTTAAAGGCCCTTTATATTATTAATGCCTTTATTAGCGAATAAATCTTTGCTTGCACAAAAAAAGGGATAAATTTGCTTACCCCCTTTTTTTGACAATCAGATTTATATTTTGCAAGTTCTCACGACCTATTTTTTGTCCATTTTATGAATATACTGCTCAATGGCCATCGTCATGGATGGAGCTGTTTTTGTAGGTGCGGATATATTAAGCTTGAACCCTGCTTCATTTACCGCTTTGCCCGTTGTAGGACCAAAAGCAGCGATGAGGGTGGAGTTTTGTTTAAACTCCGGGAAATTTTTAACAAGTGATTTAACACCTGACGGGCTGAAAAAGATCAGCATGTCATAGGCCTTGATATCAAGATGGGAAAGGTCGCTTGCCAGTGTTTTGTAGAAAACAGCTTTCTGATAATTAACCTTTTGCTCTTCCAGCATTTTGGTCATGCTGGCCTTATGAATATCAGAACATGGCAGGAGATATTTCTCTTCTTTGTGCTTTTTAATCAGCTCCAGGAGCTGTTCAAAACTTTGCTTCCCATGAAATATCTTGCGTTTGCGATACTGCACATATTTCTGCAGATAAAATGCAGTTGATTCTGAAATACAGAAATACTTCAATGTGTCGGGTATTTCTACCCTTAAATCTTTCGCAAGACGGAAAAAATGATCAACCGAATTTCTGCTGGTAAAGATAATTGCAGTGAAGTCTAAAAGATGGATCCGGTTTTTCCGGAATTCTTTTGAATTTACCCCTTCAATCTTGATAAATTTGTTAAAATCAATATTCAGGTTAAAGTTCTTGGCAAGCTCTCCGTAAGGAGATTTCTCCAGATCAGCAGGTTCAGGTTGTGATACAAGTATGTTTTTTATTTTCACTTTTGCACCTAGTTTAAATGAAACTAATGATTTCTCCAATTTCCAGTCCTATCTTTTTATAGGATCATGTTTCGCGTCAATATTTTAGCCAGAACAATCAATGGTAAAATTTCGAGTGTGCAAAGATACAAAAATAAATGAAATACAGAAAAATTTATAAGCCTGAATCCAATGACAGCTTCCCTGATTATTCTCAAGATATACACTAAGGGTATGATTGCCAGGATTATATAAAAGAAGAGTTCTGAATCTGCAAAAGCCATGCATGCAACAGCCGGCA